>JAJYIN010000199.1 GCA_021790075.1 Actinomycetes bacterium
CCACGTATTGCTGGATGGCGCGCCTGAGCGGCCGCGCCCCGAGGCCAGGGTCGTAGCCCTTCTCCGCCAGCAGCTCCTTGGCGGGTTCGGAGAGCTTGATCGCCACTTCGCGTTCCTGCATCTGCCGGCCGACCCGGCTGATCATCAGATCGACGATCTGCTTGATGTCGTCACGGCTGAGCTTGTGGAAGACGATCACCTCGTCCAGCCGGTTGAGAAACTCGGGCCGGAAGACCTTCTTCAACTCGCCGGTGATGCGCGTCTTCATCTCATCGTGGGACATGCCCGCCTCCTCTTCATGCGCGAACCCCAGCGGCGCGCCCTTGGAGATGGTCTTGGCCCCGATGTTGGATGTCATTATAACAATTGTGTTACGAAAGTCAACCGTACGCCCCTGGGCGTCGGTCAGCCGGCCGTCCTCAAGGATCTGCAGCAGGATGTTGAAAACATCCGGATGCGCCTTCTCGATTTCGTCCAGCAGCACCACTGAATAAGGCCGGCGGCGCACCGCTTCGGACAGCTGCCCGCCCTCTTCATAGCCGACATAGCCCGGCGGCGAACCGACCAGCCGGGACACGGCGTGCTTTTCCATATATTCTGACATGTCAACCTGAAGCAGTGCGTCCTCATCGCCGAAGAGGAATTCTGCCAGCGCCCGCGCCAGCTCCGTCTTGCCGACGCCCGAAGGGCCGAGGAAGATGAACGAGCCGGTGGGACGCCGCGGATCCTTGATCCCCGCCCGCGCCCGGCGGATCGCCCGGGACACAGCCTCCACGGCCGGGTCCTGGCCGACAACACGCTTGTGCAGCTCGCCTTCCATCCGCAGCAGCTTCTGCGATTCACCCTCGGTGAGCTTGAACACGGGGATACCGGTCCACATGGAAACGATGTCGGCGATCTCTTCCTCGCCGATGGCGACGACCTCGCGGCCCTCGTCGTTCTTCCACTCCTCGGCCAGCTCCCGCTTCCGGTTGGAAAGCTTGCGCTCCTTGTCCCGCAGGTTGGCTGCCTTCTCGAACTCCTGCGCCTCGATGGCGGCTTCCTTTTCCTTGCGCACAGTCTCGATCTCGACCTCCAGCTCACGGTACTTCGGCGGCGCCGTCATCGTCTTGATGCGCATCCGCGACGAGGCCTCGTCGATGACGTCGATGGCCTTGTCCGGCAGAAAACGGTCAGAGATGTAACGCGTCGACAGACGCGCGGCAGCCTTGAGCGCCTCGTCCGTGATTTTGATGCGATGATGCGCCTCGTAGCGGTCGCGCAGCCCCTTGAGCACCGCGACGGTCTCTTCCTCGCTGGGCTCCTCCACGCGGATCTGCTGGAAGCGGCGCTCGAGCGCGGCGTCCTTCTCAACGTACTTGCGGTATTCCTCCAGCGTGGTGGCGCCAATCGTCTGCAGCTCGCCGCGGGCCAGCGCCGGTTTGAGGATGCTGGCGGCATCGATGGCGCCTTCAGCGGCGCCCGCGCCAACAAGATTATGCAACTCATCAACGAAGAGGATGATCTCACCGTGCTCGTAGATCTCTTTCATCACTTTCTTCAGCCGCTCTTCGAACTCGCCGCGGTACTTGGAACCGGCCACCAGCGCGGCCAGGTCCAGCGTATAGATCTGCTTGCCCTTCAGCAGTTCGGGGACATCGTTGTGGGAGATGCGCTGGGCCAGGCCCTCGACGACGGCGGTCTTGCCGACGCCGGGCTCGCCGATCAGCACCGGGTTGTTCTTGGTGCGCCGCGAGAGAATCTGCATCACGCGCTCGATCTCGGTCTCGCGCCCGACCACCGGGTCGAGCTTGCCGTCAGCAGCCAGTTTGGTCAGGTTGCGGCCGAACTGGTCCAGCAGCTTGATGCGCTTTTTCTGCTCGCCCTGCGGCACCGGCGTGCGGCGCGCCGAGCCGGTCAGCTTGCGCATGATCTCGTTGCGGATTTTTTCGGAGTCGGCATCGAACTCAAGCAGGATGCGGGCGGCCACGCCCTCGTTCTCCTTGATGAGCCCGAGCAGGATGTGCTCGGTGCCGATGTAGTTGTGTCCCAGTGAAAGGGCTTCGCGCAGCGCCAGTTCCAGCACCTTCTTCGCGCGCGGGGTGAACGGGATCTGGCCGGCGGCCGCCTCGTCGCCCATGCCCACGATCTGGGCCACCTGGATGCGCACCTCGTCCAGCGTGACTTCAAGCGTGATAAGTACCTGCGCCGCGATGCCTTCCTCTTCGCGAAGGAGGCCGAGGAGCAGATGCTCCGTGCCGATGTAATTGTGTTTAAGCGCCCTGGCCTCTTCCTGGGCCAGGACAACCACCTGTCGCGCCCTTTCGGTGAATCGTTCAAACATTTGTCTCACCTTTTCCTGTGGGGTCCGCCCCGGCCAAACGCCTCAAAATGTTCTTTCCCGGGCAAATGAGGCTCGAAACAGCGGCTCCATGAGCGTTGCCATGAATGCCAGTTTATTTAGCCGGTGCCCTAAAAGCGCCGCCCGCCTGGTTGCTGCCGCCTCGGTCGAGGCGCCCCGGCGGGCCTGAGAATCTCGTTCGCCAGCCGCCCGCGCTTTCCTTTCATGTGGCCAATCGGCCGCGCCCGGCTTCGGCTTGAGCAATTCCCCCTCTTTTCTTATCCGGTTGCCAATTTCGGTTCTCTGTATGAGAGGAGTGTCCTGATCTTCGCCGCCCAAACCGGTTCCTGCCTGGGATTACCGGCCGCCGGCACCTGGCATGGGCCGGCTACGTCGCGGCTGGGGAAAAATGCGTGGTTTACAGTGATGCGGCCTGTCGCCGCCGCTCTCACGCTGGATGCAGCTCTCCCCCGGATCAGCTGTTTCATTATAGCACATGGGGTATCCCGGCTTAAACCGGGGCTATGAGCGGGTTTTTGGGGGTTTGGAAGATGCCGGAGGGTTGGGAGAGGAGTCGAGGGCGAAAACGAAAGCTTCAGGCGGCAGACAACATCTAAATCAGTTAGCAAATCTTTTTCTATTTCTCCGGCTTTAGCAGCGGGAAGAGGATGGCGTCGCGGATGCTCGGGCTGTCGGTGAGGATCATCGTCAGCCGGTCGATGCCCAGGCCGGAGCCGCCGCTGGGCGGCATGCCGTATTCCAGGGCGGTGAGGAAATCCTCATCGACGTAGCCGGCCTCCTCGTCGCCGGCCTCGCGCTGGGCCGCCTGCGCCTCGAAGCGGCGGCGCTGGTCCAGCGGGTCGGTCAGCTCGCTGAAGCAGTTGGCGATCTCCATGCCGCCGATGAAGCCCTCGAAGCGCTCTACCAGCGCCGGGTCGTCGTCCTTGGGCCGCGCCAGCGGCGACAGCTGCAGCGGATAGTCGATGATGAACGCCGGCTGGATCAGCTTCGGCTCGACGAAGTTGGAGAGCAGTTCGTCCACCAGCTTGCCCCACGACCAGGACGGGTCGACCTCGATGCCGGCCTCCTTCACCCGCGCCTGAAGCGCCTCCAGCTCCGGATATTCCACGAAGTCAACACCGCTGTGCTCGCGGATGAGGTCG
>JAJYIN010000200.1 GCA_021790075.1 Actinomycetes bacterium
AGTGGTTGCCGGCCCCGAGCGTGCCCTGCTGCACGTGGCCGCGCTCGCGGGCACGGTTGCTGACCCTGGCGGGGTCGGCGCCCTCCATCAGGCCGCCGTCCTCGATGACCTCCAGGTCACGCGCCCAGCCGAAACCCTGGCTGACGGTCCAGGGGACGCCCTCCGCCAGCAGCCGGTCCATCTCCCGGGGCCCAAGCCTGATTTTGCCGCCCCGGCCCACGCCTGCCGGCAGCATGCGCGAAAGCTCATGCACCAGCGCCGGGACATTATCCGCGACCTCGGCTGCCACCAGATCGCTGCGGATCAGGCGCACGCCGCAGGCGATATCATAGCCGACCCCGCCGGGCGAGATGACGCCGTCATCCATGCGGAATGCGGCGACGCCGCCGATGGCGAATCCGTAGCCCCAGTGGATGTCGGGCATCGCCAGCGAGGCGGTCTGGATCCCCGGCAGGCAGGCGACGTTGGCCACCTGCTCCATCGCTTTCTCCTCCCGCGCCTTCTCCATCAACTGGCGATCGGCAAAGATGCGCCCGGGTACCCGCATGGCACCGGTGCGCGGAATCTCCCACATATATGGATCGATCTCAACGGGCTCAAAGCCGTTCATGACGCCCCGGCTTCCAGCTCGCTTGGCCGCGGTCAAACATCGAAGATCACCTCTGTCAGCCAGCCGCTTTCACGCTGTTCCACCCGTAGCTGGTAATAGGTGACCGCCTTGATGTCGGTTCTGATCTCGTGCCGTACGGAATCGATCGGCTCGCCGTAGGCCGAGCCACGCAGCCGGTTATCGCTGATTTCCCCGATGTGGAAGCGCTTGAGCAGCACCCCCCGGCTCTCGTATATGTAAAGCAGCTCGTTGAGCCACTCGACCAGCAGCATCTCACGGTCCTCCGCTTCCACCTCGACCGGGAACTCCTGCCGCTCGCGGATCCGCCCGGGGTCTGCAAGCAGGCTGAACATGCCCGCCGCCGCGGTCTCAAATGCCTCCGCGATCGTTCCCCCGAACGAGCGTACGCCGATGTCGGCGGTATGTTCAATCAGCTCGAACCTTTGCATTTTCATCAAGGGGGACGTTCCTTTCCTAAAGTTCCTAATTATGCATAATGCCCATTCAATCAAATCAGGAACTTTAGGAAAGGAACGTCCCCAACCGATTCTTGACAACTCCTATAAGCAAGGATATAATTCGTACACGATTAAAAGATGATAATACCTATCTAATTTATGGAGATAACAACATGAACATTTCCGCCAAGAGCAAATATGCCGTCCGGGCGCTGATCGAACTGGCCCAGCAGAATAACAGCCACCCCGTGCCTATCGGCGATATCGCAGCCAAGCGGGATATCCCGCTCCAGTTTCTGGAACAGCTTTTTTCAAGTCTCCGTAAAGCAGGAATCCTAAACAGCCACCGCGGCGTGCGCGGCGGCTTCAGTTTCAAGAAACTCCCCGAAGACGTCAGCGTTCTTGACGTGGTGGAGATCCTGGACGGCGACGTCGCCCCCGCTACCTGCACCATCGGCGCCAGCTGTGACAAATCAAGCCGCTGCGCCGTGCGCGATGTCTGGGCCGATGCGAAAAGCAGTCTTGAAGGAGTCCTGGCCGCCGCCAATATCGCCGATCTGGCCGACCGGGAGATCATGATGCAGGAAGAAGTCAAGGAAATGTATTACATTTAAAGTTTGTGTCAACCGGGAGGATGGGTAAATGAGTACCGTGGAAACAGGAACCAGGATGATTATCGACGACATTGTAGAACTGATAGGAAACACGCCCATGCTAAGGCTCAACCGGATGGGCGAGGGCTTCGACGCCGCCGTGGTGGTCAAGCTGGAGTCCTTCAATCCGGGCGGCAGCGTCAAGGACCGCATCGGCGCCGCCATGATCGAAGCCGCGGAGAAAGAGGGACTGATCGAACCGGGCAAGACCACCATCATCGAGCCCACCAGCGGCAACACCGGCATCGCGCTGGCATTTGTCTGCGCTGCCAAGGGCTACCGGCTCATCCTCACCATGCCAGACACGATGAGCATCGAGCGGCGGGCGCTGCTGAAAGCGTTCGGCGCCGAGCTTCTGCTTACTCCCGGGCCCGAAGGCATGCGCGGAGCCGTGGACAAGGCGGAGGAACTGGCTGAGATATACGACAATTCGTACATGCCGCAGCAGTTCAAGAATCCCGCGAATCCCGAAGTGCACCGGCGCACGACAGCGGAAGAGATCTGGCGCGACACCCAGGGCGCCTTGGACATCCTGGTCGCCGGCATCGGCACGGGTGGCACCATCACCGGCGTGGGCGAAGTCCTGCGGGAGCGCAAGCCTTCGGTTCAGATCGTAGCCGTGGAACCCAAGTCGTCACCCGTGCTCTCGGGCGGCGAGCCGGGACCGCACCGCATCCAGGGGATTGGAGCCAATTTTGTGCCGGATATTCTCAACACCGGGATCTATGACGAGGTGATGCGCGTTTCCAACGAGGACGCCGAGCAGACGGCCCGCCGCCTGGCTATCGAAGAAGGCGTGCTTGCCGGCATCTCCTCCGGTGCGGCCGCGTTCGCGGCGCTGGCGCTTGCCCGCCGGGCCGAGAATAAGGGTAAAATGATTGTCGCGGTACTGCCCGATACGGGTGAGCGCTACCTGACGACGCAGCTGTTCAGCGACGTCAGATCGGCCTCCCGCTGACATAATCTTCGAGCAACCTGAGGGAGGCGCCTTATGGACATCAAGGAAGACTACCTGCTGGACGCGCGCGGCCTGAAATGCCCGATGCCATCGGTGAAGACAGCGCTGGCGCTGGAACAGCTGGCCGGCGGCGGCATCGTCAAGGTGATCATCGACGATCCCGTGAGCAAGAACGACCTGCCTGCCTGGGTGCGGGGCAACGGCCATCAGGTGCTGGGAATCGAGGATCAGGAAGGCTTCGTGGAAGTGTATGTGAAAAAAGCGGGAGGTTAGAGAATGGTCGAGACGGGACCGGAGACGCGGGCTGATTCAGAAACAGCCATGGAAATGCTAGAATTAAAGAACAAGCCGCCGCGGGCGGCTTCCGTTCTTGAGCTGACGGTTCAGGGGCGCGGCGTGAGCTATCCCGGCGGCCCCGATGTCCGGTCGCTCCTGGAATTTCTGGGCGAGGACGCGGCTTATGTGAACGTGCGCATCAACGGTTCCATCCTGAGCCGGCGCGATTTTGAAAATATCCCCCTGAGCGATGGCGACAGGGTGGACTTCCTCTATTTCATGGGAGGGGGAGCTTGTTGTTTAACCTATCGGAAGAAGAGATCGAACGTTACTCGCGGCACATCATCCTGCCGGAGCTGGGCGGTGCCGGCCAGCAGAAGCTGAAGGACGCCAAGGTGCTGGTCGTCGGCGCCGGTGGCCTCGGTTCACCGGTGCTGCTTTATCTGGCTGCGGCCGGCGTCGGCACGATCGGGGTGATTGAGGACGACGTTGTCGACCTC
>JAJYIN010000201.1 GCA_021790075.1 Actinomycetes bacterium
TTCCCTGAAGATCGATCATGTCCTCCAGGTGCTCGCGGTCCGGATCGTCGAGGCGGTAGGTTCGACTTACTGCCGCATTTGCCTCCTGGACGAGGACGGTCAGAATCTGAACGTGATCGCGGCCTACCCTGCCAGGAAGATGCAATGGGATTCCGCGGTGGGCAACTCGATGCCGCTGTCCGAACTGCCGGACCACCGCCGCGCCATCGAGAGCCAGGAGGCGGCTGTGGTCGGCGGCCGCCGGGGTGGTCAGAGCATGACCCCCCTGCAGGAAAAGCTCATGTACAATGTCAATTCGCTGCTCCTTTATCCGCTGGTGGTAGGAGGGCAGTCCGTGGGGGTTGTGGCCATCGGCGAGCAGCGCAGCTGGAACCGCAGCCCTCTGGATCATGAAAAGGCGGATCTTTGCCAGACGATAGTGAACCAGGGAGCCGTCGCAGTCGGGCACGCCCTCACGCACGAGGCGCTCGAAGAGGCTTTTACCGGCACCATCCGCTCCCTGGCGGAGGCGATCGACGCCAAGGATCCGTCCACCCGCGGCCATTCCGACTGGGTCTCCAAGTACGCGGTCATGCTGGGAAGGCAGATGGCCCTGGACAATGGTTCTCTCGATGTCCTCAAATATGCGGGCTACCTGCACGACATCGGCAAGATAGGCATCCCGGACACTTTATTGGGCAAAGCCGGACAGCTCTCGGCCGGGGAATGGAAACTGATGAAGAAACACCCGATTGTGAGCGCCAAGATTCTGGAACCGGTGCGGATTTCGCCGGCGGTCAAGGCGGCAGTACGGCATCATCACGAGCGGTATGACGGCAAGGGGTATCCGTATGGGCTGGCCGGCGAAGCGATCCCGCTGGAGGCGCGCATCATGGCGGTGGCCGATTCCTATGAAGCCATGACCTCGGACCGGCCCTACCGCAAAGCGCTTTCAGACGAGCAGGCGGCCGCCGAGCTGAAACGCTGCGCCGGAACCCAGTTCGACCCGGTTTGCGTCGATGCTTTCCTGCGCGCCATGGGGCGCAAGGTCACCCCGCTTACTGAGCCCTCCGGCAATTTCGAGATCGCAGCCGGGTAACACCGGTTCCGCAAGCCTTGCTGCCCCGTTTCGCTTCCGCTGACGGCTCCCGTGTCAACTCTCGGGCTTGGTAACCACGGCCTCCCGACCGTTTTTCAGCAGCTTGAGGGAATGCAGATAGATGGGACTCTTGCTGCTCCTGATGATGTCGGCCCCCCGGAGGCTGACCAGCAGCTCTTGCGGATTGCTGAATTTCCGCAGGGACAGCATGGCGGTACCGACGCCCTGCACGACGTGGCAGTCGCTCCCGGCGCCGCCCGGGACGTCATACTTGCGGGCCAGCCGCCGCGCCTTCTCGTTGAAGGCCGCAAAGGTAATCCGCGGGTTATAAACCTCGATGATGTCGATATCGGCGGCGTTGCGCGCCAGCAATTCATATGCCGGCGTCAGGTGCAACGGGTCAAACGGGTGGGGCACATAGACGAGGCCGCCCTGCTCTTTGATTCGCCGGATGGTTTCCTCGGCGCTTAGTTTTCTTGGTATCTCCTCCTCCAGATAGAGCCCGATGATCTCGCCCCCGGTCGTCTTGATCTCCTCGCCCACGATGACATGAATATGCCGCGGAGCCAAACGGGCCACCTCGAGGGCGCCCTCGATCACGTTGTGGTCCGTGATGGCGATGGCTTCCAGGCCGCATTCGTCGCAGGCGGCCAGCAGCTGCTCCGGGGTGGTGAGGCAATCCCCGGAGTAACTGGTGTGCATGTGAAGGTCAGCGAGAATCCTGCGGCTGTCGTCGGCGGATTCCAGCGCCCCCAGGGCCTGCCGGGCGCGCCGGCGGCGGCCATGGGCGCGGCGGTAGGTTTTTTCAATGCGGGCGCCCATTTTCTCCCATGAGTGGCGGGACGCCTTGCGGGCGCCGGCGGCGGCCATGGCGCGGCGGCCGCGGGGGTCGCTGAGCAGATCGACCAGGTTGGCGGCCAGGTTGTAAGAGTAGGGATGATCCAGCAGCAGTCCCTCGCTGCCTTCGCCCACCAGTTCGCGAAGGCCGCCTTCGCCGGGCACGATCAGGGCATTTGCGGCGGCCATGCCCTCGAGAATGGCGCCCGAGAGCCCGGATGCGGCGTACGGCGCGCACAACACCTGGGCGCGCCGGTACAGGTCCGCCAGGCCGTCGCCGCCGACTGGTCCCGTGAATGTGACGCGGCCCCGCAGCCGCCGCGGCACGATCAGGTTGCCCCGCCAGAGAAGATCCTCGCCGCCGACGACAGCCAGCTCGAACGGCGGCACATCGCCGGGAAGCAGCCGCATCGTCCTCAGCAACAGCCCCAGGCTCTTGCGCGGGTCGCTCCAGGCGGAGTATATGACCAGGGGCGGCCCTTCATCCGCCGGCGAATCCGGCGGAAAAAAGCAGCCGGTGTCCACGCCGCTGCCGATCACCTCGTAGTTGCCGGGGAAGTATCCGGAGACTATGCGGCGGGTGTTCTGCGAGGTGCAGATGCGCGCGTCAAGCCGTGAGAAAAACCGTTCCACCACGGCCCTCATCAGCTGGAAACTGAGGAAATGCTCGCCGGCCGTGTGGAAAGTGGCGACAACAGGGCAGCGGGCCAGCCTCAGCGCCGTGAAGGAAAGACTGGGCGGATACGGTTCGTGGATGTGGAGGAGGTCGAACTGCTCGTCAGCCAGCACGCGGTTAACCTGGTCGGTCACCTCGAGCGGCAACGCCAGGTTGGCCAGCGACTCGCTGTAGGGAAAGCGGAAGGTGCCGGGGATGTTCAGCATGCGTACGCCGGCGGGCACGAAAGAGTCCTGGGGGCCGGCGGCCTTGGCCCCACTGCGGGCGCCGCGGGCGGCGCGCCGGGCTGCCCTTGTCTGGCGGCGCACGGCGCGGGCCCGGTCTTTCTCATCG
Source organism: Actinomycetes bacterium (assembly GCA_021790075.1). GTDB lineage: Bacteria > Actinomycetota > Thermoleophilia > BMS3ABIN01 > BMS3ABIN01 > JAJYIN01. The sequence goes on from JAJYIN010000201.1 coordinate 2,925, forward strand.
GCGGGCGCCAGGATCGATACCTGGTAACCCAGGCTGTTCAGGGTAGCAGCCAGCCCGGCAACCTGCCGGTTGACCCCCCAGCGCGAAGTCCAGGCGTAGGGCGAAACCAGCCCGACTTTGAGCTTTTCCGAATGCTCGGCCACGGATAAAGGTTAATTTATCTCAGCCGCTTGTGGCAACAGGAAAAGAAAAGGGGCCGCTCGCGACGGCCCCTGATCGGACTGAATGTGGCTGAGGGCCTACTTTTTCTCGGGGATGACCAGCTGGGCCCCGGCGAGCACCACCAGCGCGCCCCCGGCGATGATGAAGAACCATGGCATCGTCCTCATGGGCAGCTGGTCCGCTTTCTGGAAATTGTCAACGTTCTGGTCCATGACAGTGATGACCGTGTTGAAGTCCTGACCCATCTTGTCCATCTGCTGCATCCCGTTCGCGATGCCGGGAAACTGCTGCTTCATCATCTGGTTGAGCTGGTCCTGGGTTACGCCCATCTTCTGGGAGAAGGCGGGAAGCATCTTGC
>JAJYIN010000202.1 GCA_021790075.1 Actinomycetes bacterium
GATGGTACGCCGATGATCAAACTGACTCACTCCTGAAGATTGTTGTGGCCGATTATCGAACCTTTTTCTGAGCGGGAAAAGCCATCCGGACGCAAACCCCGTTCACTTTATCAGATTTCATCGGCCCGGCGGGAACAGTTCCCGATGGGCCAGCAGGATGCCCGCGATTGATTTCCCGTCCCTGAGCTCGGCCAGCAGCCTGTCCAGCGGTTCCAGCGGCCGGGTCTCGCCGGTGACGAACGCCTCCCGCAGCGTCTCTTCCTCTTCCGGATGCAGTCCGGTGGCCAGAAACGCGTGCAGGATCTCATCGCAAAAGCCGGGAGAGCTGTAAAAGGACGCCAGCTGCTTCCATCCATCTGCCAGCAGGCCCAGTTCCTCACGGAACTCCCGGCGGGCGCAGTCAAGGGGATCCTCGCCCGGGTTGAGCTTGCCGGCGGGCAGCTCCAGCAGGGACTCGCCGGCGGCGTCGCGGTACTGGCGCACCATGTGCACGCGCCCCTCGGCATCGACGGGCACAATCACGGCCGCCCCCGGGTGCTCGATGATCTCCCTGGTGGTGCGCCGGCCGTCGGGCAGCTCCACTTCGTCAACGCGCAGGTTGATTATCTTCCCTTTGTATACCGGATTGGATCTGAGAACCAGGTTGCTCAACCGCGGGCCTCCTCCACCAGCGCCAGCAGCAGGTCCTCCATCCGCCTCAGGGCCTCGACGCTGATATACTCATCCGGGGTGTGCACCTTTTCCATTCCCACCGAGAGGTTCAGGCAGGGCAGTCCCTTGAGGATGAACACGTTGACGTCGCTGCCGCCGCCGGTCGTGACCGGCCGGGGTTCGATCCCCAGGCGTTCCAGGGCCCGGCGGGCGAGATCATACGGCAGGTTCCCTTCCGAAAGATCAAAACCGTGAAATTCATCAACAACCTGGGTCTCGACGTCCACCCCTTCCACCGTGGCGGCGAAAGTGATGGCGTCCAGCATCGCCGACACCTGGTTTTCCAGCTTCTCGCGGTCGTGGCTGCGGGCTTCGCCGGCGATGACGCAGCGGTCGGGCACCACATTCACCGCTTCTCCCCCCCTGATGATGCCGATGTTGGCTGTGGTCTCCCCGTCGATTCGCCCCAGCCGCATCTCCGCCACCGCGCGGGCGGCGGCGGCCACCGCGCTCCTGCCCTCTTCGGGAGCCACGCCGGCGTGGGCGGACGTGCCGGCAAAGGCGGCCCGCACTGTCTTCTGTGACGGCGATTTGACTACCATTCCTCCTAGTGGCCCAGTGCTGTCGAAGCAGAACCCGCAGGCGGCCGCCATGCCTTCCATGGAAGCGGCCTTGGCGCCCCGGAGGCCGCCCTCCTCACCGACCGTGATCAGCAGCTCGATGCCGGCGTGGGGAATCTGCTCATGGACGATCCGCTCCACCACATGGATGATGGGGGCTACCGCCGCCTTGTCGTCGGCCCCCAGCACCGCCCGGCTGCCGCTGCGGATAAATCCGCCTTCCAGCACGGGGTGCGGGAGGGCGCCCTCTTCCGAGGCCACGGTATCGGCATGGGCGGACAGCATGATGGGAAAGCCGCTGCTTGTGGCGGGCAGGCGGCAATAGAGGTTGCCGGCCGAGCCGGGGTGATCCTCGAGGGGCGCCGATTCCCCTACTTCAAGCCCCAGGCCGCGGAGCCTGTTGGTGAGAAAATCCATGACTTCCCGTTCGAAGCCGGAAGGGCTGGGAATCCGCACCAGCTCCAGAAACAGGGAAACCAGCGGGCCGGCCGCCCCCGCGCCTTCTTCGATGTCATGCGGACTCATCAAGCTCGCAGCAGCCTTGCCTTCCCGGAGGGAACGGTGCCCGCGGCCGGTTCGATGTCATGCGGACTCATCAAGGATTTCGATGGAAGCGGCATCCTCTTCCGGCGCGCGCTTGAACGCCTGCTCCTCTTCCGGCTCCGCGCCGGCCTCCCGCTGGCGGGCCAGCTCGCAGGCGGCGCCCACGAAATCCCGGAACAGCGGGTGCGGGCGGGTAGGCCGCGATTTGAACTCGGGGTGGAACTGGGTGGCGACGAACCACGGGTGGTCCGGCAGCTCGACGATCTCCACCAGGCGCTTGTCCGGCGAAGTGCCGGTGATCTTCATGCCCGCTTCCACCAGCGTCGGCCGGAGGGCGTTGTTGACTTCATAGCGGTGGCGGTGGCGCTCATGGATGACCCGCTCGCCGTAGGCCTTGGGCGCCTTCCCCGACCGGGCCAGCTTGCAGGGATACGAGCCCAGGCGCATGGTGCCGCCCATCGCCTCCACGTCTTTCTGCTCCGGGAGCAGGTCGATGACGGGATAGGGCGTGCCCTGATCGAACTCGGAGCTGTTGGCGCCGGCCATGCCGGCCTGGTTGCGGGCGAACTCTACCACGGCGCACTGCATGCCCAGGCAGATGCCCAGGAAAGGCTTCCTGTTCTCCCGCGCGTACTTGACGGCCTGGATCTTGCCTTCGATGCCGCGCACACCAAAACCGCCCGGGATGAGGACGCCGTCGACGTCCCGCAGCTGCGATTCCACCAGCATCGGCGAGACCCCCTCGGAGTCGACCCACACCAGCTCCAGCTCGAAGCCGTGGTAGACCGAAGCGTTCTTGAGCGCCTGGATGACGCTCATATAGGCATCCCACAACTGTACATATTTGCCAACGAGGGCGATACGGACCTTCGCCTTGCAGGAGTTGATCCTGTCGACCAGTTCCTGCCAGTCGCCCAGGTCCGGCTCGGCCGCGCCCAGGCCCAGCTTGCGGACCACCAGTTCGTCGAGGCCCTCCTCGCGCAGCATCAGCGGCACCATGTAGATATCGGGGGCGTCCACGGCGGTGACCACCGCTTCCAGGTCGATGTCACACAGCAGCGCTATCTTCTCTTTGAGGCCCTTGCCCAGGTGGCGCGAAGTGCGGCAGACGATGATGTCCGGCTGGATGCCGATGCCGCGCAGCTCCTTGACACTGTGCTGGGTAGGTTTTGTCTTCTGCTCGCCGGCCGCCTCCAGGTACGGCACCAGGGAAACGTGGATGTACATGGCGTTCTCGCGGCCCACGTCGATGCGGAACTGGCGGATCGCTTCCAGGAAAGGCAGCGACTCGATGTCGCCGACGGTGCCGCCGATCTCGGTGATGACCACGTCGACGCCGCCGCCCATATCGGCCACCCGGTGGATGCGCTGCTTGATCTCATTGGTGATATGAGGGATGAGCTGGACAGTCTTGCCCAGATAGTCGCCGCGGCGCTCCTTGTTGATGACGCTGTAGTAGACGGTGCCCGAGGTGACGTTGCAGTCGCTGGTGAGGTTCTCGTCGATGAAGCGCTCGTAATGCCCCAGGTCCAGATCGGTTTCGGCGCCGTCCTCGGTGACAAAGACCTCGCCGTGCTCGAAGGGGCTCATGGTGCCGGGGTCCACATTGATGTACGGGTCCAGCTTCTGC
>JAJYIN010000203.1 GCA_021790075.1 Actinomycetes bacterium
CCGCTTACCGGGCTGCCGTTCAAGCGCACCGCCACGGAAGAGGCATTGATGCCACTCCCGGGCGCAGGATCGCTCAAACCGGCATTGATGTCAATATTATCCGTGACAGGATTAAAAGCAGTGGCAAGGGTGATGCCCGGCGGCTTGGTGTCGACGTCGAACGACCCCGAGGCAGAGCCGGTGTTCCCGGCCATGTCCTTGACGCTGACCGACACTGTATGATGCCCGTCGGCCAGCCCCGTCAGGGGACAGCTGACGCCTGCCGCCGTCACGGGACAGCCCGTCACCGCCGCGCCGTCGAGGGTTACCGCAGCGGACGCCGTGTCAATGCCGCTGCCCGCATCGCTGTAACCGGCGCTGACAGTCGCACCCGCCGCTGTCAGCCAGCCGCTGGGAGAGACCGCCCCCACCGCCGGCGCGACCGTGTCCACGAAGAACGAGCCGCTGGCCGTGGCGGCATTCCCCGCCAGGTCGCCGGCGGCGACGCCAATCGCGTGCGCCCCCTGGGCCAGCCCGGTCACTGGACAGCTCACCTGCGCGGCGGTGACGCTGCAGCCGGCAACCGCGGTCCCGTCAAGGGTTACCGAAACCGAGGCCGTGTTGACCCCGGAGCCCGCATCACTGTAGCCGGCGCTGATGGTCGCGGCCGTTGCGGCCAGATTCCCCACGGGCGCCACCGACGTGATCTGGGGCGCCACGGTGTCGTCGATCTCCTTGACATCCCAGTTGCCGGCCCCATTGTCCAGCCAGACGATCGAGTAGCCGCTTACCTTGGGCAGTTTCTGCAGCGGCGCGTCGCTGGTGATGTTTGTCACCGCTCCCGTGGAGAGTTTCTCCATGTAAACGTCGCTCTGGGTCGTCGAATACGGGGGGCTGCTCTTGTATACGAGCATGTCGCCGCTGAGGGAAGGCCAGGTCTGGTCGTCGGTGCTGTTGGTCACCCGGGTTTCCACGCCGGTATCGAGATTCTTCATGTAAATATCCCAGTTGCCATTGCGGTAGTCCTGCCAGGCCACGGTATGGCCGGACACGACCGGAGCGTACTGGTCAGAGGGGTCGGTGCATACCGGCGATTCCACCCCGGTGGAAAGGTCTTTCATATAGATGTCGGGGTTGTGCCACCAGCCGGAAGCATCCTGGTAGGCGTTGCGCCAGTCTTCCCAGACGACGATGTTGCCGTCGATGTCCGGATGGCGCTTGTCTTTCTGCGGCGCCGCGAGTGACGGGTCGGCCTGGGTGAGCGCGACATCCGACGGCGCCGACAGGTCGCGCATATAGACCTCGCCATAATCGGTGCTCTGCCGGTAATCGATCCAGACCACCTTGTTGCCGCTCACCGAGGGCGTGATCTGCTGAACAGTCCCGCCCACTGTGGAGGCATTGCTTTCGACGCCCGTGGTCAGGTTGTGGACAATGACCCTGCCGGTGCTCCAGTCGCGCCAGACGGCGATGTTGCCGCTGATGTCCGGATCCATGCCGATGGGAGTGGCGGTCAGCTTCTGCTCCAGGCCTGCCGGCATCTGGCGCACGAAGATGTCGCCGTCAAGACAGTTGTTGACTGAAGGGCATCCATATGCTGTATTGCGGTAATCCTGCCAGATGACCGTGTGGCCGCTGATGTTTTCATTGACCTGGTCGGAGGGATTGCTAACGACAGTGGACATGGTCCAGTCGGAAGAAAGCACGGCGAAGGCGGAGACGGCACTGATCGCAAGGAAAATCAGAAAGGAAAAAACTGCCAGCAGCACTGCTCGTTTTGGCGCCACAAACACCCACCTCACCCGCGCCGGCGCGCTTCCCCGAAAACCCGTTCCGGCATTCTTGAAGTCTATAAGAGTCCTCAACTAACCCTTGCAAGAAAGAGAGGCTCCGGATAAGCCTTCGGCTATTAGGCTACCCTGGAGCCCTTTCTTTCGGAAGCAAAGTTGCAAACAAACTTTTTAGCCTTCTCTATTTTACATGGAGCCAACAAAATAGCATGATGCATATGAAGTATTTTCCTGGTGTAAATAACTCAAATAACTACTTTTCCACCTGTGGCCTATGATGAGACCGATGCCCGGGCGCCCCGCAGCAGCCACCAGTCAACCGGCAGCCCCCAGTAGCGATGGCGGCAGCGGGCGGCGCTGATGGCGCTGGCCAATCCCACGTAGGCGCTCCGCAGCCGGCTGCGGGCGGCCCGCCGGCGCACCCACTCGGAGGGATAGCCGTAAACGAGGTAGAACTCCCGCTGGCGCATGCGGTTCTGGAAGCTCTTGCTCATCCAGGGCAGGCGCCCTTCCACCGTGGTGAACGCCGCCCACTCCTCCAGTGAGCCGGGCATCCTCAAGCCCAGCCGCGCTGCTTTCTCATAGAGGGCGTTCCCGGGCGTGGGAGCATAGAAGTGAAGCTGAGAATTGTACTCACCGACAATCTTGGATACCTCTTCCATGATCCGCCAGGTCTCCTCGATCTCCGCTTCGGTCTCTCCGGGGAAGCCGACGATGAAACTGTAGGTGATCTTGATGCCGTGCCGGCTGGCTACCCGGGCCGCCTCCAGGATGTCCTCAGGGCCGATGTCTTTCTGCATCGTGGTCAGCTGCGACTCGGACCCGCTCTCGGCGCCGACCAGGAAGGCCCAGAGGCCGCTCTCCTTCAGCGCCGCGAAGGTCTCCTCCGAGAACCGGCCCAGCAGCGGGGCCCGCGCGTTGGCGGCCCAGCCCAGCCGCATACCCCGCTCCACCATTTTCTCCGATATCTCCCGGGCCCGGCGCTCGTTGACAAAATAGGTGGAATCGAAGTACATGATGCCGTTGACATCCAGGAAGCTCTCCAGGAACTCGAGGTCGGCCAGCACCCGGTCGGGCGTATACGCCTTCCAGCGGCGCCCGTAAACCAGCGGCTCGGCGCAGAACTGGCAGCGGGCCGGGCAGCCCTGGCTGGAGACATAATTGATCGAGCGGCTGCCCACGTGCATGTTGTTCAGGTACTGGCGGGGATTGTCCAGCTTCTCGTAGGGAAGCCGCGGAAACCGGTTGATGTCCTCCACGGGCCGGTCCGGATTGCTCACCGTCTCGCCATCACGGGTGAAAGTGATGCCGTCGATGCCGGTAAAGCTTTCCCCCTGGCTGAGGAGGCCGGCCATCTCCAGCAGCGTCACTTCGCCCTGCCCTCTCACCACCGCGTCCACGTACCGGTTGCGGCTGGTCTGCTCCGGCAGGATGGAAGGATGGTAGCCGCCCCAGACGATGGGAAGCCTGAGCCCCGCCTCCCGCACCGTCCGGGCCGCTTCCAGTCCGAAATGGATCTGGGGGCCGGTCATGCAGCTGATCCCCAGCAGCAGTGAGTCGCGGCACTCCCGCACCAGGCGCTCCTGCCAGGCCGGGTCCACGTTGGCGTCGATCAGCGCGACGTCGAACCCTTC
>JAJYIN010000018.1 GCA_021790075.1 Actinomycetes bacterium
GCACCCTTTGGGCTGCCACAACCCCAGGGTTCCGGATCGAGATGCCATGGACGCCATCTTGCTGGTACTACGCACCGGCATGCAATGGAATGCGCTGAACGCGACTGGGATCTGCTCAAGCACCTCGGCCCACCGCCGCTTTCAGGAGTGGGAAAGGGCGGGCGTGTTCGGCGAGTTCTGGCACCGGGGGCTGCTGGAATACGATGACAAAGTTGGAATCGACTGGGACTTCCTTGCGGCTGATGGGGCCATGACCAAGGCGCCGCTGGGCGGACAGAAGACCGGCCCAAATCCCACCGATAGAGGCAAAAAGGGGCGAAACGCTTGGTGCTCACCGAGGGTGCCGGGGTCCCGATCGGGCTCGACCACGCCGGTGCCAACTTAAACGACCATAAGCTGCTGAAGGGCACGCTTGACTCCATTCCCATCCCGCGTCCCCAACCCACCGCCAAGGCACCGCAGGGCATCTGCCTGGACAAGGCCTACGACAACAGCCAGACTCGCGACTTAGTCGCCGAGTACAAGTTGACGCCGCACATCCGCACCCGTAAAGAGGAGATCGACATCAAGGCCTTGCGCCCCGGCTGGAGGGCCCGCCGCTGGGTGGTGGAGGCTTGCCATTCGTGGCTCAACCGCAACCGCGCGATCCTCATCCGCTGGTCCAAGAAGGAAGAGAATCACCTGGCGCTGCTAATGCTTGCCAGTGGCCTCATCGCGTTCAAAAAAGCCCGCGTCGCAACCCTCAAAACAGCCCCTTGCAGCAGCCTACCGGGATAGGTCCTAAGCGTTCTTACGTGGGCAAGAACCGCAACGCCGGCATCATGAGCAAGATGCAGACTCACGGTATCAGAAAATCCTATCTTCACAGAAATAGCATTATTAATATCCCAGGTAAACCACTGGCTCTGCTGGGAGACTCGCAGGGTTTGACGTTTAAGGGAAAATAATAAAGCCGCCCTACGTGAACGGCTCAAATTTTACGGCAAAAGGAGGCTTTAGTGGCCGTTTCTTAAAAACGCAAGTTCAGAGTCCCAAGAGCGTCTACGTGACCACCCCACTGCCGGTGACAGTCTCCGACCTAAGCCCGAACACTTCCACTACTGTGACACTCAAGTACTTCGTGCCAACTTCCGTTGGAAGCTTTACCACTACTACCTACGCCAACTGTCAGGATGATGCCGGAAGAACGTACTGGTTCCCGGGGCCGTTTCCACAATAACAACCAATGATTTGTTCACAGACTGAAAAAAATGAATGCCAACAGATGAAGCCGATTTCGATACCAATTGAAAAACCATTTCCTTTTTAATTTTATTTGGTGGTTCGTCCAAGTCATTGGTTGGGGATTATTAATCCCTTTTTTATACGACTTGGGAGAACCATTGCCATTGTCCTTTTGGCTAATCTTCATCGCCACCTTGTTTATTCAGGCTTTTTTACAGTGGTAAATCTTGAAGCGGTATTATCCTGGCCAACGTAGGAGGAACATGATTTCAGTTGCGACAATGCCATTGTTTGTTTTCTTTGGACTTTGGGCTGTTGTCCTGTTGGATTTGATAGTCTTAGCCTCTTTGTATTAACAAAATTGTGATAGGAGGGGGTAGTGAAATTTGCGAGTAGGCTCAGGCCTTTCCTGCTTTTGGTTGTGTGTCTGTTATTTGGTCTGTCAATGTTGATCTCCGGTTGCGGCAGCCAGTCAACGACATCATCGTCAGACGAAACGTCAACCACCAACAGCAGCCCGGACGTTGATCAGTCAGGCGCCCGGACATCAACGGAGCCGCCGGCAAAGCCCCTTCCCAAACCGGCGGGTGTCCTCAGCCAGAAATTTTCCTGCCAGGAAGAATTGGTGGCTGGCGTGACAGAGGCAGGAGGCGTTCTTTATATCCCCTGCGAAAGCACGCTGCATGCGATCGAGGCCTCTTCAGGACAGGAGAAGTGGAGCTTCCCAACAAACGAACAGATGCAGGTGACGCCAGGATTTGAAGCAGGCACAGTATATGTTGCCAGCAACAATTTTCCCGCCCAAAGCGAAGCCAACAGTCACAACGTTTATGCGCTTGACGCAACCTCCGGGAAAGAGAAGTGGCGCGCCCCGGTCACCGATGACATCCTCACCCTCGAGGTCAAAGGCGGCATAGTTTACGCAGCCGGAACCGGGAAGACCTTCGCCATCAACGCCGCAGACGGCAAAATCAGATGGAGCAGCGATCACGGCGCTATTTTCGTGGTCGCCGGGAAAGTGCCCGGCACGGTTCTAATGGCGGATATACGGCTTGTGGGCACCAATCGAAACGCCACTACCCTGTACGCTCTGGACGAGTCCAGCGGCCGGGAAGAATGGCGCCGCGACTTTGGCGGCGCTCCGAACGCGCTCGACGCCGACAGTGCGACTGTTTACCTGGAAACCATGCTTGAATATACGCCTGATGAAGGCCAGACACTGCCGCCCAAAATCACGGCGGTCGACGCCGCCACGGGAGCCGATAAATGGCAGGTCACAGAGGGCGAGACGCGGCCGAAGTACGGCGATATGGACAACATGTCGCCGTTCGCGCTGCTGGGCGGCAACATCTCCTTCTTTTATCAACTATTTGCGAAGCCCTCGACAACAAATGCGCGGCTGACCGGTTCCGGTCAGCCGTCCACCCTGTTTGTGCTGGATGCTGGTTCGGGCAAGCAGAAGGCTAACTATGACACTTCCTTCCCGTTGTACCCGAACGTGCAGGAAGCAGGAAAAAGCTTTACCGGCGGCTATGCCTATGCCATTAATCCGGACATGACCGGCGCCGCGAACGAGGATGCTTCGATTTCCTATTCGCTTTCGGCCATCTCCCTGACGGACGGCAGCGAGGCCTGGAGCGTGCCCATCAAGGACCCGCCGAGAGACCTGCTGGCAGTGGCGGGCGTCTTCAACGGTCATGTCTATCTGAAGTCGATAAGCGGCGGTGGCGTCTGGGAGATCGATTAGGCAGGCGCCGTCGGGCAATGCGTCAGGCAATAATTTGTGGGCAATAATGTGGGGCGTCTGCCGCCGCCCTGTTTCTTCGCAACTCTCTCCGGCTGGTGTATCATACCTTTTGTGACTTTCCGGACGATTTCCGGGCAAGCCGTCTGGACGTTTCCCGGTACGACCTCGAACGAGTTCTGAGTAAGACCCTCGAACGAGTTCGGGGCAAGGCCTTCAGGTGATTTCCGGGCAAGACCGAATGATTTCCGGGGCAAGACCTTAGAACGAGCTCGGGGCAAGTAAGCAAAAGGATATAACTACTGGCCACCCACGTCGTAAAAATCGGCAGCAACACGCTTACCGACGAGACCGGCTGCCTCCGGGACGAGGCGCTGGCGGGGATGGTTGCCGAGCTGGCATCCCTGGTCAGGCAGGGCAACAAGGTGCTGCTGGTGACCTCCGGGGCCATTTCCTGCGGGCTGGGCCTCCTGCCGATCAGCAAACGCCCCATCGAGACAGTGGAGCTCCAGGCCACCTCGGCGGTAGGCCAGGGCGCCCTCTATCACCGCTACTCGGAGCTTTTTAGCCGTGAAGGGGTGACCACCGCCCAGATCCTCCTCACTTCCTACGACATCGAGGCGCGCAGCCAGTACCTGAACGCGCGCGGCACCATCGCCAAGCTGCTGGAATGGGACATCGTCCCCATCATCAACGAGAACGACACCACTTCTGCCGACGAAATCCGCTACGGCGACAATGATTTCCTGGCGGCCCAGGTCGCCATCCTGGCCAAGGCCGACCTGCTGATGTTGCTCACCGATACCGAGGGGTTATATACTAGTGACCCTTCCGTGGACCCCGATGCCAGGCTGATCGAAGAGGTCGATGACCTGTCCCTGCTGGGGCAGATCGATGCCGGGGGAACCGGGAGCGCCATCGGCTCCGGCGGCATGAAGAGCAAGATCGTCGCCGCCGAAATGGCCACCACGGCCAATATCGAAGTGGTGATAGCAAACGGAGCCCGGGCCGGGGTGATCACCGCCGTGGCCGCCGGTGAGAGAATTGGGACCAGGTTCCGTCCCCTCGAGTCATCCATGAGCAGCTTCAAGCTGTGGCTGAAATACGGCCGGCCCAGCAGCGGTGCGGTCCTGGTCGATGACGGCGCGGCCCAGGCGCTCAAGGAGCGGGGCAAGAGCCTGCTGGCCGCCGGCATCACCGGCGTGGAGGGCACATTCGCGGCAGGAGAAGCCGTGGATGTCTTTCACCAGGCTGACGGCCGCCGGCTGGTCGGCAAAGGCATCACCGCTTACTCCTCCGAGGAGCTCGAGCGGATCAAGGGGATGCAGAGCAGCCAGGTGATGGAGCTGATGCCTCACGGGGACGAGGAAGTGATCCACCGGGATTATTTCGTGCTCGCGGAAGGTTAGGCCGAAAGGTTAGCCCGGTCGGCCGGCCGCGGAAGAAACTGACGGAAAGTCAGCTGGCTGAAGGTTAAGAGATGCCAAAGAAAAAAGACGACAATATCAGGATCAGGGAAATCTGCGTCAAGGCGAAAGCCGCCTCGCGCCAGCTGGCCGGGCTGTCCACCCAGGACAAGAACCGGGCCCTGCTGGAGATGGCGGCGGCGCTGACGCGGCGCAAGGCCGAGATCCTGCGTGAGAACCGGGACGACGTCAAGGAAGGGAAGGCGGCGCACCTGTCCGGCGCGCTGATGGACCGCCTGATGCTGGACGAGGACCGCATCAAGGATATGGCCGCCGGCTTGAAAAAACTGGTGGAGCTGCCGGACCCGGTGGGCGAAGTGGTCGAGGGAAGGCGCCTGCCCAACGGCCTGGAGCTGAAGCAGGTGCGGGTTCCCTTCGGCGTGGTCGCGGTCATCTATGAGGCCCGGCCCAACGTGACTTCCGATGCCGCCGGGCTCTGCATCAAGACCGGCAACGCCATCATCCTGCGGGGCGGCAGCGCCTCGCTGCATTCCATCCGCATGCTCACCGAGGTGCTCAACGGCGCCCTCATCGACGCCGGCCTGCCCAGGGACGCGGTGCAGCTGGTGGAGTCGCGTGACCGCGGCCCCCTGAAGCAGCTGCTGCAGATGAAGGAATACGTGGACCTGATCATCCCCCGGGGCGGAGAGGCGCTGAAGGAATTCCTGGTGAAGAATTCGAAGATTCCCGTAATTTATGCCGCCGGCGGCAACTGCCACGTCTATGTGGACGCCGCCGCCGATCTGGAGAAAGCTGTCAACATCGCCGTCAACTCGAAAGTGCAGCGCCCCGGAGTCTGCAACGCAGCCGAGACGCTGCTGGTTCACCGCGACGTGGCCGAGTCCTTCCTGCCGGTCGTGGCCAAGGAGCTGCTCGCGCGCGGCGTCAAGCTGTTCGTCACCGCCGGCGCGCACGAGATCATCGGCAAGGCCAAGGGCGTAGAAGACGCCACCGAGGAGCATTTCCAGACCGAGTTCCTGGACCTGAAGATGGCGGTCAAAATCGTTGACAGCCTGGATGAAGCCGTCGAGCACATCGCCAATTACGCCACCGGCCATTCCGAGGCCATCATCACCGAGGACCTGGCGGCGTCCCGCGAGTTCGCCGGCCGGGTCGATGCTGCCTGCATCTATATCAACGCCTCCACCCGCTTTACCGACGGGGGGCAGTTCGGCATGGGCGCCGAGATCGGCATCAGCACCCAGAAACTGCACGCCCGCGGACCGGTGGGGCTGCGGGAGCTCACTTCCACAAAATATGTGGTTACCGGGGACGGACAGATCAGAACCTGAGGATCGCCGATGAAACTGGCAATCATGGGTGGCACTTTCAACCCGATCCACATCGGGCACCTGGTTTGCGCTGAGGAAGCCATCACCCAGTATGGCCTCGACCAGGTGGTGTTCATGCCGGCTGGCCTGCCGCCGCACAAGGAAGTGCAGAATGGCGCCTCCTCTGAAGACCGCTACCTGATGGCCGCCATCGCCACCGCCAGCAACCCCCGCTTTGAGATTTCCCGCTACGAGATTGACAGGAAGCAGATTTCTTACACAGTCGACACGATCCGCCATTACCGGGAAGAGCTTCCCGAGGCCGAGCTTTTCTTCATCACCGGCGCCGATGCGGTCACCGAGATCCTGGAATGGAAGGATCCCGCGGAACTGCTTTCGATGGCGGTGCTGATCGCGGCCACCCGGCCCGGATATCCGCTGGACAGCATATCCGGCACCACCCAGCATTTTCTGAAGCAGAACCGCGTCCGGATCATGGAGATCCCCGCCATCGGTGTTTCTTCCAGCCTGATCCGCGAGAGGACGGCCAAGGGGCAGTCGATCAGGTACCTGGTGCCCCAGGGTGTGGAGCAGTTCATTGAAAAAGAGAGGCTATACCGTCAAGCGTAGCCGCCGTTACAGCCCGGGGGGTGGATACGGCAGCACGCCGGGTTACCGGCGCCGGAGACTCCAGCAGCGGCAGCGGGCCCGGAAGCGGCGCCTGGCCGCCACCATCATGACCGGGGGCATCATCCTTTCAGTGGTGTTATTTTTGGCGGTGTTCTGGGTGGCGCGGTTCCGCAGTTCGGCGAATTCATCTGATCCCGGCCCGGCCCCTGTCGACACCGGCCAGAACATCATCATGACCGCCAAGGACGAGAGCGGCCGCCTCAGCCAGATCCTGGTGGTGGTGCCGGGCCAGCAGAGCGGTTACAGCGTCTACACCATCCCGCCGCGGACCTTGGCCGATACGCCCGGTTACGGCTTCCAGCGCCTTGATGCGGTCCCCGACCTGGGCGGGCAGCAGCTCCTTGACCAGACGCTGGCCAACCTTTTGCAGGTGCCCATCCGCTACCATGTTTCCTTTGACTACGGAGCGGTGGAGCTCGCCGCCAACGAAGCCGGCACCATCAACTTCAAGGCCGACCAGGCGATGGCGACGGCCGACCAGGCCATCACCCTCAATCAGGGCGATAATCCCACCGGCGCCAAGCGCGCCCTGGAATACCTGAAGGCTTCCGTGAACGACGGCCAGGCCGGCCCCCGGATCCAGGCCCTGTTCTACCTGGGCCTGCATGACGCCTTTGTTGGCAAACCGGAACTCGACCGGCGCAACTTCGCCCGCCAGCTGTTGCAACACATCGATACGGACATGGGGGACGGGTTCGTGGATCTGTTCGTCAATATGACGACCGCCGGCCAGCCTTTCGGCGTCTGGCCGCTGCCCGTGAAGATGTCAGGCAGCGGCACGACCTGGTACCTCGAGCCGCAGCCGGACCAGTTGCAGATGCTGATGACCGGCTCTCCCCAGGATGCCGGCATCAATCTGAAGATTCGCAACGGCACCAGTGCCCAGGGAGTGGTGGAAGCCGCCGCCGCCAAACTGGCGCTCCTGCGCTACAACATCACGATAAACCCCGAACCCTCAGGTGTTGATTTCGATAACACCCAGATCCGCTGCGGCACCGACGTGCTCAAACAGGGCAACGCCATCCACGACCTGCTGGGCAAGGGCACGATAATCAAGGACGAAACCATGGAAAAGCAGCAAATCATTGTTATCATTGGAGGAGACCTCAGTTTACCTGAGCTCCAGTAGCATTATCTGCGAGAGGTTGATCTGCGAGAGGTAATCACAGAGAGCGAAAGAATCGCCAGGGAAATAGCGAGGGCGGCCGCCGCCAAGAAGGCGGAAGATATCGTCGTCCTCGACATGCGGGAGATCTGCACTTACACTGACTTCTTTGTCATCTGTTCCGGCGGGAGCGCGCGGCAGACAAAAGCCGTCGCCGACGAGATCCGTGTCAGGGCAAAGGAGGCAGGCGCGTCATTGCTGCGGGTAGAGGGCGAGCAGCGGGCCGACTGGATTCTGATGGACTATCTTAACGTGGTGGCACATATCTTCACTCCGGAATCGCGCGATTTCTACCGCCTGGAAGTGTTGTGGAAGGAAGCCCCCCGGATCGGGCTCGCGGAAGACTGAAAACAATGGATTCGCGCGAGCGTTTTATGGCCGTTCTGGCCGGAGAGACCCCGGACATGGTGCCCATTGTCCCGGTGCTCGATGGCTATTTCGCCCCCAAGGTACTGGGCCGGGCCAGCGACGAGTGCTGGCTTAACGGCGGTTGCCTGGCGGACTGCCTCGCCGCCGCTCTGGAGCGGTTTGGCTATGACGGAGCCGTGGCCGAAATGGGACTGGGGCCGCAGCCCAGCGTGCTGGGATGCCCTGTCGAAGTGGAAGGGAACGACGTCCCTCTGGTAGTGGAGAACATCATCGGCGGCCGTGAGGATCTCGACCGGCTCGAGCTTCACGACCCCTGGGCGGGCGGCAAGATGGAGCCGGTCAAGCGGCTGATCGGGTCCGTGGGCGCCCGGGCCGTGGTGCTGGGCACGGTGCGCTCCCCCTTTGAATATGCGGCGACCGTCCGCGGCCTCATCGAGTTCATGACCGATTTTTACCGGGACTCTGAGTTCGTTCGCGATCTCATCGAGGCCTGCAAGCCGGCCACTCTCGCGGTGGGCCGCGCCCTGGCCCAGGCCGGCGTGGACGCATTGGTCATAAAGGATTCCTTTGCATCTTCCAGCATGATCTCTCCGGCTCACTATGAGGAGTTTGCCTATCCCGCCGAGGCGGAAGCGATTGGGGAACTGAAAACAGAAGTTCCAGTTATTTTACACATCTGCCGAAACAGTATGCCGATTCTGCCCCGCATGGCCCGCACAGGGGCCGCGGTGCTGGAGATCGACGCGCCGGTAGACCTGGCCGCGGCCATGGAGGCGGTAGAGGGACGGGTCGTCATCAAGGGCAACATCGACGCAGTCGCCGTCATCGAAAAAGGAAGCCGTGAGAGCGTCGAGCAGGCGGTGCTATCGGCAATCGCGGCTGCCCGGGGCAGGGGGCCGTTCATTCTGAGCACGGGGGACTCGATCCCTATCAGCGCTCCGGAAGATAACGTGGCGGCGCTGGTGGAGTTCGGCCGCCGGCATGGAAAATATCAAGGGGCGGAGCCATGGAGCTGATAGAGCAATTCCAGCAGGCGATTGTCAACGGGGACGCCGACCGCGGCGCGGATCTGGCCGAGGCCATGGTGACCGAGGCCGAGGTGACCCCCGATGAGATCATGGACAGCCTGGCGCGCGCCATGGAAGTTGTGGGCGGCCGTTACGAGACCGGCGAGTATTTCATTCCCGAGATGCTGCGCTCCGCGGACGCGGTGGAACGGTCCCTGGCGATCCTGGAGCCTTACCTGTTTAAGCGCCGTCATGACCAGGCCGGCGTCGTGGTCATGGGCACGGTGAAGGGCGACATCCACAACATCGGCAAGAACATCATCATCTCGGCGCTCAGGGCCTCGGGTTACGAAGTGCACGACCTGGGTGTTAACGTTTCTACCAGCAAATTCATCAACAAGGTCAAGGAGGTGGACGCCGACCTCCTGCTCCTCTCCGCTTTTACCACCTCCACCAAGCCCGCATTGGTCGATGTGATCAAGGCGCTGGAAGCCGAAGGTTTGCGGGAGAAGGTCAAGGTGGTCTCCGGAGGGGCTTCCCACTCGGCGGAACTGGCCGGGGAAGTCGGCGTCGATGGGTTTGCCAGCGACGTCAAGAGCACCCTGGCGGTTTGCCGGCGGCTGATGGACCAGCGCCGGGAATAGGCACAGCGGCGCGCCCGGGTTGACACGAACAATGATGACGGACAGGAAGTCGGACACCAATGTTCTGCTGATCACGCCACCCCAGGGTCTCTGGAAGGGCCGGGCGGAAAAACCCTGGAATTCCACGCAGCCCCTGGGCCTTGCTTATGTGGCGGCCTCGGTGCGCGCCGCCGGCCATCCGGTGCGGGTGATCGACGCGTACTCCCAGGGCACCCCCGGTGACGAGCTTCATAAGCAGATCAGGAACTTTGCCCCGCGCATCGTCGGCATTTCCGCCCTGACCCCGCAATGGCCGGATGCGCAGCAGGCGGCCGGCATCGTCAAGGGCATCAACCGGGATATCCTCACCGTGGTGGGAGGTCCACACGTGACTGCCCTGCCGGAAGAAGCCGCCGGGGATCCAAACGTGGACGTGGCCGTCATTGGCGAAGGGGAACGGGCCATGCGGGACATCTGCGACGCGGTCGCTGCGGACACGGATCTGGCACAGGTGGCCGGCATCGTCCTGGGCCGCGGCGGCCAGCCGGAGTTTACGGCCCCCCGGCCGCGGAACACC
Source organism: Actinomycetes bacterium (assembly GCA_021790075.1). Classification (GTDB taxonomy): domain Bacteria; phylum Actinomycetota; class Thermoleophilia; order BMS3ABIN01; family BMS3ABIN01; genus JAJYIN01. Next base: position 10,137 of record JAJYIN010000018.1, read on the forward strand.
GAGCTGGACAACCTGGTCTTTCCCGCCCACGACCTGCTGCCCGAGCCGTCTTTTTACAACCCTTTCCCCAGCTGGGGCAGGAAGGGGCAGTTTTCCTCCATCATCAGCGGCCGTGGCTGTCCCTACAACTGCTCGTTTTGTGATGTCACAACCCAGCAGGGACGCAAGTACCGCCTCCGGAGCGCAGAGAACGTCGTCGACGAGCTCGTCTGGCTCAACCAGACGTTTGGCGTCACCATGTTCTCCTTCCGGGATGCCTCCATGATCTGCGACCGCGACCGCCTGATGCGGATGCTGGCGCTGATCAGGGAGCGCCGGCTGGACATCGTCTGGACCTGCAACGCCCGCGCCAACGAAATCGACCCGGAGATGCTGGCGGCCATGCGCGAGGCGGGCTGCCGGCGGCTGCAGTACGGCATCGAGGTGGGCAACGCCGAGATGCTCAGGTCGATCAAGAAGATCACCAGGGAGAAGGTGGCTGAAGCGGTGCGCCAGACCCGCGCGGCCCGCATTTCCGCCCACGGCTATTTCATCTTTGGTTTCATCGAAGAGACTGCCGCCACCATCGAGGAAACGATTGAATTTGCCCGCCGGCTGGAACTGGACAGCGCCAGCTTCGCCGTCATGGTCCCCTATCCGGGCACGCAGGAGTTCGAGCGCTTTCGCGCCGGGGGGCTGCTGCTCACGGAGGACTGGCGTCAGTACAGCATCATGGGTAGGCCGGTCTACCGCCAGCCGAATGTGACCAGCGAGGAGTTGCTGCGGGCCACCCACCGTGCCTACCGCCGGTTTTACCTGCGGCCACGCATCATCGGGCGCCACCTGCGGAAAATGTCTTCACCCTGGGCCTTGCGCGAGTATGTGCGCGCCGCCCGGAAGACTTTCCTGAACTAACCAGGCCGTGGCTGCCGGATTGGCTAAAATGGAAAGACATCGCGGAACGGGTCCGGCGACGGCGGACGGCCGGGGAAAGATGGAATAGGTCCTGGGCGGTCAGATTGACTCAATGGCAGCCATTAACGTAATATATATAATCTAAGATGGGCTTAGTCCAACGATTCAGACAAGACTTGCATAGCGGGGTGGGATGCTTCGGAACTTTGGCGAGAACTCAAGCGGGGGTTTGGGTTTCTCGCATCAAGTTCATAATTGAAGCGAATATTCTTCCGGGTCAAAAATTCCCTTTTGGATAAGCAGTTACCCGATTCTTGAATTGATAAATGACAAGGCGTTTGTTTTTCCCAATAACGATTTATGAGAATTTTCTTAATAAGTGGCGCAATCAGCGGGGAAGACAGATACGGAAATCTGGATGATATCGGTGCTTATCTGCCGCCTTACGGTCTGATGTCGCTGGCCAGTGTGCTGGAGCAAGCTGGCCATGCAGTAAAAATTCTGGATTCTGTCAGACATCCCTTGAGTCCTTCCCAATTGAGCGAAAGGGTGAAGGAATTTGCCCCCGACCTCATTGGATTGTCTGTCTACTCCATTGGCGCGGACAAAGCCATCGAAAATGCCAGCTACCTCAAGAATGAGCTCGGGATCCCCATCGTTGTGGGCGGCCCTCATGTGATTGTCTATCCGGACGACCTCGCCCAGTACGACTTCATTGACTACCTTGTCGAAGGCGAAGGAGAGATCACGCTGCTGGAGCTGGTGGAAACTCTGGAAAGCGGCGGCGACCTGTCACGGGTGAAAGGACTTTATTACCAGCAAGACGGGCGCGTGCAAAAAAATGAGCCCAGGCCATACATTGAAAATCTGGATGAACTGCCGTTTCCAGCCTTTCACCTGATTGACGACCTCAAAGGTTATAATCCCCAACTTTTAGTTTACCGCCGCCTGCCGGTGATCACGTTGATTACCAGCCGGGGCTGTCCCTTTTCATGCATCTTCTGCAATTCTGTCTGGACCACGAGATGGCGGGCCAACTCTGCAAGATACGTTATTGATATGATGGAATATGTCATTAAGGAATTCGGCGCCAGGGAAATCAGTTTTCATGAAGACACCTTTGCGCTCAATAAGAAGCGTGTGCTGGAGATTTGCTCATTGATCAAGGAAAGGAACCTGGACATCATCTGGACCGCTACCGTCAATTTAAAGACGCTTGATCAAGAGGTCATCCGCGCTATGAAAGATGCCGGGTGCTGGCTGGTGTCGGTAGGTATCGAGAGCGGCAACGACGAGGTGCTGAAATTCATCAGGAAGCCGGTTGACAAGGAGACTGTCGTGCGTGTCACAGGCTGGCTGCACGACGCGGGCATCAGGATCCGCGGTTACTTCATGATGGGTCATCTGATCGATACTCCGGAGACGATCAGGGAGACGGTCGACTTCGCCAAGTCCCTGCCGCTGCATTCGATGAACCTGACCGTCATGTACCTGTCGCCGGGGTCAGAGGCGCGCGAGATAGCAGAGGAATACGGGACGGTCAACAAGGGGCTCGACCTGGGCACCGGCTACCCGCGCGGCGATCTCAGTTTCGTGCCGTTCGGCATGACTGAAGAATACGTACAGCGAATGCAGAAGAAGGCCATCAGCAATTTCTTCTTCCGTCCCAGGTATCTGGCGCACCTGGTGAGCTCGATCGAGACCCCGGAGGACGCCCGCCGCTACGCGCGCATGGCGCGCGCTTTCGTGAAGCTCACCGCGTACCGCGTCAAGAAGCGCGCCAGCCGCAGCCTGGCCGCCCACTGACGCAGCCGCGGCGCCGCCGGCCGCCCGGTGGTCGTTTCAGGCTTTACCGGGTGACGCGGTAGACTTCGAACTGCTCCACCGGCGAGCTGGTGATGGTGTACGGCAACCGCCCCCAGTAAGTGCCGTAAAAACCGGCATCGGCGTCCATGCTCATCACCCGCAGGGGAACGCTCCAGGTGACCGCCGGCACCTCGATCCGCTGGATGCGGCCCAGGAGCGAACCCTCCAGCGGCCAGTTCATGAAGCTGGGCCTGATGATCAGATCGCCCGGTCGAGGCGCGGTGCTGGTGGAGGTGAGGTACTTGTAACCTTCTGACTCCATGTAGTGCCGGAACCCCCACTCGCCCACGAACCAGACGGTCCCGGTGGGGTGGTAGCGGGCTTCGACCGACAGCGCGAAATCCTTGTAAGCCTGCGCCAGCTGGTAATCCGCCGCCGACAGCCACAGGCCCGTGAAGAATGACAGGCCGATCGCCGCCACCGCCAGCCCCTTGAGCAGCCGCCCTGGCTTCAGGGCCGCCTCCGCCTCCCGGAACAGGAGCAGGATCAGCGGCGCGAAGACAGGCAGGTAATACTTGGCGGTGGCGTGTGGCAGCAGGATGACCACCGCCCCCAGAATCGACACCAGCCAGAACCCCAGGAAGAGGAAATCCCGGTCCAGCGGCAGCCGCCGGGCCCGGTTGGCGAGCTGGACGGCCCCTTCCCACACGACCGCCGTCAGCATGCAGCTGCCGGCAAACATGAATACCACAAACAGGACGGCGCTGGCAGCGGGATAGCCCGGCGCCAGTTGCCGCCATCCCAGCACTGCCGCGATGCCGGCCAGCAACGGCAGGGCCAGGTAGCGACGGCGGCGCAGCATGAAGCCCACCGCCAGGAACAGGGGGAAGACGGAGATGCCTCCCATCTGCAGGAGCATCCCCTGGAAACGCGTGATCACGTCACCTTCCTTCATGCTCAGCCCCGCCGCATGTGAAAAGCGGGGCGGCGCCCCATAATAGGCGAAGTTGAGCCAGGTGAAGGCGGCGAACGCCAGCAGCGGCAGCAGCAGGGGCAGGGCCGTCTTCCATCGCAGGCGGCCGCTGAGCCAGGCATATGCCGGCAGCAGCACAATCAGCGCCAGGGCCTGGTAGCCGGTGAACACCGCCAGCGTTATCAGCAGGCTGGCGGCGGCCAGCAGCCGCGTGTCGTCGCGGTCGACGCCGTAAATGTACGCTGCCGTCGCCGCCAGCCAGAAAGCAGTCATCGGCAGGTCGGCCATCAGCGTGTGCGACAGCAGCATCACCCCGGGTGTGGCCAGCAGCAGGAAGGTTGCCAGGAGTGCGTTTCTGGTAAAACGCCGCGCCAGGAAGAACATGGAGGCGCCGGCGATGAGGGGGAAGATGATGAAGCCCAGGTGCAGCACCGCTTCCGAAGAGGTCGTGCCGCTCACCAGCATCAGCAACGACATGTAAAGCTCGTCGACCGGTGGATGGGTGTCGCGAAAAGCGGCCACGTCCTCACCCATGAGATGATAGCCGGCAAGGTGCTGCTGCAGGGGGTGAACCAGGTTGTTGCGCGCGAAATCCCAGAAGAGGGCGTCGTCGACGTGCAGCGCCTGGCCCAGGAACGGGACCGTTATCACCAGTACGAACAGGAAGACGGCGCTCAGGCTGAGCACGGCCGCCATCCGCCTGGAAAGGAAGCCTGCCTGAGGAAAGAAGCGCAGCATTCCCGGCGCCGCTACCGGCTCTGCCCCGGCAGCTCCATGTACTGCCGGATCACCTGACCGTACATCCGTGGATTGAAAAGGATGTTTGTGACGAAATAGCACTCGTGTGAGCAGTAGCACCTGGTCTTGTTGATTCTGGCCCTGACGGCGTCGGCCTCGGCGGACCGGAACACTCTCATTAAATCATAGCCGTTATCCCTCACGTTTCCCATCAGGTCGCTGAGGATCTCGCAGGGGAAGACGCCTCCCACCTCATTCATCACGGCGGTTATGCGGCCGGCGTAGCAGGGCAGCTGCCGCCGTCCCTGGCGCAGCGTTTCGTAGATAAGACGCCGCTGCACCAGGTCCTGTGCCGATTTGAGCCGGGCCAGGGTGAAATGGTACATCTTGGGCCGCGCGCCTTTCAAGTCGGTTTCCAGCCGGTCCACGGCCCGCCGGTATTTGTCCAGGTCGATGCGCTTGTACGAGCCGTCCGCAGGGTTGCCCCGCACCATGGAGATGGTGTGGGTCTCGCAGCCGGGCAGCCCGTTGACGAAATCGATGATCTCGTCCATATCGTCCTGGTTCTCCCGGCAAAAGACGGTGTTGATGCCGATCTGCAGATTCTGGTAGCGCTCGCACAGCCGCCGGAGGCCCTCCCAGGTCTCCATCGCCTTTTCGAAGCTGCCGGGGGTGTTGCGGACGCTGTCGTGTTTCTCGCCCAGCCCGTCCAGGGACACTTTCACGACCACGGTGCTGTTGGCAGAGCGGCTGAGAATCTCCTCGGTCCGGGGAAGGATCAGGTCCGGGGCCAGCCCGTTGGTCGGCAGCGTGATGATCACCGGGTGGTTGTTCCGGTAGAAGGCGTCCACGATCTGGGGCAGGTCCTTGCGCAGGTAGATCTCGCCCCCGGAGAAGAGCAGCCACAGGAGATCGCCCAGCGAGCGGGACACCTTCTCGATCTCATCCAGGCTCAGCTCATCCTGCTTGCTGTGGCGGTCCTGCCAGTAAAAACAGAAGGGGCAGCGGGCGTTGCAGCGCGAAGTGACGAAGAACGTGAACTGCAGCGGGTTCTGCTTGACGAAGATCGAGGGGATGTACTTGAGCGATGAATACATAGGGCGCCTGCGCTGGCCTCAGGAATATCGGTGCCGCAGTTTGACTTCCCAGAAATACTTGACAGTGCCCACAAACGAGCCGTAGGCGACGATATACGGGTAGACGAACTGGAAATAGGCCATCGCCCGCACGAGGAACCACCAGCCTCGTTCCCGCCTGATCAGCGCCAGCAGGCGGTAGCTCACCGCCAGGTTGACGCCATAAAGGAAAGCGACCGGCAGCAGCAGCCACCAGATGCCGGAGGCCACGGCCGCGATCACCAGGCAGAGGTTGATGACCTGAGTGGCGACATCGGTCTTCAGCTCATAGGAAGCGGCGCCGGAGTCCTTGGTCACGTCCTTGTTGACCAGCGAGTACATGGTCCAGTACTTGCTCTTCTTGATCGCGTTCCGGATCGACTTGAGGAAGCTGAAGCGGAACATATGCTGCACCTGGATATCCGAGGGGCGCGCCAGCTGATGGCCGTCGGCAATCAGCCGGTGGCAGAACTCCACATCCTCCACGCTGGCCTCGTGGCCGATGAACGAATCCTCGACGAAGCCGCCGTAGCGGTTGAAGTCTTCCCTGCGGATGGCCATGCAGTGCGTGGCGATGTAATCGGGGTGCTCCGTCTTGGTTTCCACGTGATGCACGTACAGCGACTGGAAGGTGCTGAAGAAGTCATCATCCCAGGGGTCGCTCGTGTAGGCGCCGCCGACGCAGATGCTGTCACCGCGGCCCAGCCGCTCCACCGCCCGCTCGATGGTGTCGGGCAGCACGATGCAGTCGGCGTCGATGAACAGCAGGATGTCGCCCCGGGCCCTGGCGGCGCCGGTATTGCGCGCCCGGGAGACGCCCCGGTTCTCGTCGAAAGTCTCCAGCACCAGGGGATAGCGGGCGGCATATTTCTCGAGCACCTCGGCGCAGTTGTCCGTGGAGCAGTCGTTGACCGCGATGACCTCGAAGTTGGCGTATGTGGATTTGTAGACGGCATCCAGGACGGACCCGATCGTCTTCGCGCCGTTGTACACGGGTATGACCACGGATACCTTGGGCTGGCCGGTGCCGGTGCCAAACTGATTCAATATTCTGTCCTGCTAACTGTCCTGCCGCGCCGGTTTCCCTTGTGGCCGGCGCATGCTGAGCGGATCGCGTTTCACCCACAGCCAGAAAAAGCTGGCTGCCCCCTTGGCTACGGTTTTAAAGTCATAAAGGCTGCGCACTTCCAGGAGGCGCCGGAAGATGAATTTCGGCCGGGAGTAAAACCGCCGGAAGGCGAGGGTGCGGAGCTCCTCGATCTGTT
>JAJYIN010000204.1 GCA_021790075.1 Actinomycetes bacterium
GAGGACTTTTTCCTCCGAGGACGCCGCCCATGGCTTTTGCAGCCGGCCGCAGCAGGAGATGCCTTTTGAGATAGATTCTAAGGCCTGGGCCGGTCCCGGAATCCGGATACGTCAGGAAACTTGTTTGAACCGGCTCTGAATTTCGTCACGGCAAGCGCTTTTAACGGGGGTTCGTTCTGGTATCGAGAATAGCTGTCATCACCCATCGCCGTTCGGAAGCAACCAACGCCGCTTTCATGCAGCTGCTGGAGCTCTGCCGGGAGATGGAAATCGAGGTTGCCGTCCCCGAGAACGAGGCCCGCAAGTCGGCGCTCCCCGAGGACGGCCGGCTGGCCGCAGTGGTGCCGCGGCTCGAGGACGAGCAGGTCGATTTCTGCGTCGCCATGGGCGGCGACGGTACTATCCTGCGCGCCCTCAACCGTTTCCGCGACATGGCGACGCCGGTGCTGGGCATCAATTTCGGCCGCATGGGGTTCCTTTCCGCTTTCGGGCCCGGCGACATCTCCAGACAGCTGCGGCCGGTGCTGGCGGGGGAATTTACCCTGCTCGACCTGTGCCTGCTGAGGATGCGCCTGGGGGAAGAGAGCCGGCTGGCCTTCAACGACGTGGTGGTGCACAAGCCGGATGGCGGCTCCGTGATCAGGCTGGCCTACAGCGTCGGTGACGTCGAGATGGATTCCTTCCAGTGCGACGGGCTGGTGGCGGCCACGCCGGCCGGGTCCACCGCCTACAATCTTTCCAACGGAGGACCGCTGGCGTCGCTGGCGCTGGAGGCTTTCATCCTCTCGGCGATCGCGCCCCATACGCTGCACTCGCGGCCGCTGGTGCTCGCCGCCGGCGAGCGGGTCCGGATTATCAACCGCTCCATGAGCGCCGAGGCCTCCCTTTTTCTGGACGGCCGTGCCGAAGGCAGCCTGCCGCCTGGCGGCGAAGTCGAGATTTCCCTGTCCGGGCGCAAGGCGCACCTGGTGCAGGCGGCGGGGGCCGATTTCTTCCAGACGCTCAGGCAGAAGTTCATCAGACCGCAGAAATAGGGGAAGGACGGCATGCTTCTGGAGCTGCACATCGAGAACCTGGCGGTCATCCCCCGCGCCGACCTGGAGCTGTCGCCCGGCCTGAACGTAATCACCGGCGAGACCGGCGCCGGCAAGACGATCCTGGCCCACGCCATCTCGTTACTCCTGGGCGCACGCGCGGATACGGGGCTGATCCGCCCCGGCGCCGCGGCCGCCTCGGTCGAGGCTGTTTTCACGGTCCCGCCCGGCTGCTTTGCCGATCTGGAAGAAACCCTGGACGTGCCCGCGGACGAGTACCTGGTCGTCAGGCGGCAGCTGTCACGGGACGGCCGCAGCCGCGCCTTCGCCGGCGGCCATACCGTGACCCTGTCGGTGCTGGGACAGCTGACCGGGCGCCTGCTCGAGTTCTCGGCCCAGCACGAGCAGCGGCGGCTGATGATGGCCTCCCACCAGCTGGACATCCTCGATTCATTCGCCGGCCCGGCCCACCTGGTGCTGCGCGATGAGTACCGGCTGGCGTTCGCCAGGCGTGCCGAGCTGCTGGAGCGGCTTGAGGAGATGAGCCTCGATACCACGGAGCGCAGCCGCGAAGCGGAACTGCTGCGCTTTCAGCTGGCGGAGATCGAGGCCGCGGGGCTGGCGCCAGGTGAAGACGGGCAGCTGGAGCAGGAGCGCCGCCGCCTGGCTCACGCCCGGGAGCTCGAGGAAGCCGCCGGGGAGCTGGCGGCCTGCCTGGGAGCCGGTGAGAATACCGAGGCCGGCCCCATGGACGCCATTGCGGCGGCCACCGCCCGCCTGGAGGCGTCCGCCGGCATCGACAGGGAACTGGATGCGATCGCCGGCCGGCTGCAGGCAAGTTTTTACGAGCTTCAGGAGGCAGGCCGCGCCGCCCGTGATTTTGCCGGCTGCGTTCAGAGCGATCCGGCCCGCCTGGCCGAGGTCGAGGAGCGGCTCGACCTGATCGGACAGCTGATGCGCAAGTACGGTGATTCGGTGGAAGCAGTGCTGGCGTACGCCGCCGATGCCGCCGGCAGGCTGGAGCGGCTCGTGGTCACGGAGTCGGACCGGTCGGCGATAATGGCCGAGCTCGCTGAGGTGGAGCGGGAAGCGCTGGACCTGGCGCTCAAGCTGCGCCGGGCGCGTCTGGGCGCCGCCGCCGGCCTGGAGGCCGCCGCCGGCGCCCACCTCCAGGAACTGGCTTTTTCGGACTGCGGTTTCACTATTATGCTGTCGGGCGCCAGGGGAGAGGCGGCGGACGGTCCCCTCGAGCCGGGGATGCTCACCGGCAGCGGCGCTGACGGGGTGGAGTTCTATGTCAGGCTAAACCAGGGAATGCCGACCGCGGCGCTCAGGGAAACCGCATCCGGCGGCGAGCTCTCCCGGATCATGCTGGCCATCAAGAGCGCGGTGTCGGCCGCGGGAGAGGTGGCGACGCTGGTTTTCGACGAGATCGACGCCGGCATCGGCGGAGAGACCGGCGGCGCCGTGGGTGCCAAACTGAAAGGCCTGGCCGGCCGGGCGCAGATCATCTGCATCACCCATCTGCCGCAGATCGCCTGTTTTGCCGGCGCCCATTTTTCCGTTACCAAGGAGGTTGCAAGAGGTAAAACGGTCACCTCGGTGGCCTGCCTGGAAGAAGAGGAGATCACCGGAGAGCTTTGCCGGATGATGGGTTCTTCTTCCGCAGACGACGATGCGCGGGCGCACGCCCGCAGCCTGCTGGAACGGGGACGGATGCTGACCTGAGGAGAGAGATTTGGTGGGGGCTATCCTGATATCGCTGCGGCCGAAGCAATGGGTCAAGAACCTGGTGGTTTTCGCCGGGCTGATCTTCTCCCGGAACGCTTTCAACTGGTCATTGCAGTGGAAGGCATGGATTACCTTTGTTACCTTTTGCGCCGTGGTGGGCGCCGGCTACATGCTAAACGACGTCCTCGACCGCGGGCTGGACCGCAACCATCCCGGAAAGAAAAACCGTCCCATCGCCTGCGGCCGCCTGGGCGCCGGCTCCGCCCTGGGGGCAGCGGCGGGCCTGGTGGTGGCTGCGGTCGGCGCGGGGTTCACCGTCGATCCGCTGCTGCCCTTCTTCCTGTGCTCCTACATGGCCCTGCAGCTGGCTTACACACTAGTGCTTAAGCACGTGGTGATCGTCGATGTGCTGCTGATCTCAGCCGGTTTTATTCTCAGGGCAGTGGCCGGTGCGGCAGTCATCCATGTCACCATCTCGCCATGGCTGATAATCTGCGCCATGCTGCTGGCCCTTTTCCTGGGGCTGGCCAAGCGCCGGGCGGAGCTGACGCTGCTGCGGGGGGAAGCGGCCGG
>JAJYIN010000019.1 GCA_021790075.1 Actinomycetes bacterium
CGCCGCACCAGTTCCAGCAGGCGCCGCTCTGCCACCATAGCCGCACCCATCTGGGCGCTGATGTCGCCGCGCCGCTCCCCGGGCCGGCGCATCCCTGCCAGCAGTTCCTGGAAGAAATCCTCCCGGATCCTGCCCGCGGTAATCAGCCGGGTGGGCGGGATCACCACGCCTTCTTCCTCGAGAGTGCGAGAATCCGCCGGCATGCTGCCCGGCTCGCTGCCGCCCACGTCGGCGTGATGCGCGCGGCTGGCGGCGTAGGCGAAGATGCCCGCGGCGTCGGCGATTGGCGACACAAGGGTTATGTCGGGCAGGTGAGTGCCGCCGCGGAAAGGATCGTTGAGGATGAAAACGTCCCCGGGCTGAGGATCCTCGCTGAGCACAGCCCTGACGGCATCCGGCATGGCGCCCAGATGCACGGGGATGTGCTCGGCCTGGGCCACCATCAGGCCACCGGCGTCAAAAAGCGCCGTGGAGCAGTCGCGCCTTTCCTTGATGTTGGTGGAATAGGAAGAGCGGATCAGCGCCGCTCCCATCTCCTCGCAGATGGAACGCAGGGCCGAGCTCAAGACCTGGACAGTGATCTGGTCGAGCCCGTCAGTCATCCCCGGCCGCCTCCAGCCACAGATTATTCGCTTCGTCAACGAAAGCCTGCCAGCCCGGCGGCACCACGGTGGTCGCTTCCGCCTCCTCGATCACCGCCGGGCTCCGCAGCCGGGCGTCCCCCAACTCGTGACGCTGCCAGACTTCAGTCTCCAGCCACTCACCGCCAAAGAAGGCCGGCCGCCTGACAGGGCGGGGCGGTTTCCGCGCGGGAAGCACGGGCCCTGCCAGCCGAGGCCGCTCGAGCGGCACGGCTGCCGTCAGCCGCACATTGACCAGTTCCACCGGCTGGCCATCGTTGCGGTAGCCAAAGGCCTGCTCGTGTGCCGCTTCGAAATCATCAGAAATCTTCCCAAATTCAAACGGTGCATCAATGGCAACCGTCAGCTCGTGGGACTGTCCCTGGTAACGAAGATCGGCGCGCCGGGTGAGCGCCGCTCCCGGCAGCTCGGCGGCGGCTTTTTCTTCCAGCTGTCCGAAAGCAGCCGCCAGTAAAGTCTCGTCCCAGCCGGCGGCCTTGTAAACCGTCCTCACCCAGTCCCGCCGCTGCTCTCCCACTACCATGCCCAGGGCGGACAGGACGCCGCAGCTGTCCGGCAGGACCACCCGGGAGATTCCCAGCTCGCCGGCGAGATCGGCCCCGTGCATGGGCCCGGCGCCCCCAAACGCCACCAGCACGAACCGGCGCGGGTCGTGGCCCCGCTCGACGCTGATCACCCTGAGGGCTTTCACCATCCCGGCGTTGGCGACGCGGCGGATGCCCAGCGCCGCTTCCTCGACGCTCAGGCCCAGCCGCACGGCCAGGGCCGCCACCGCCCGCTTTGCCGCATCCGCATCCAGCGCCAGGCCTTCCTTTCCTCCCAGGCGGCCGCCCAGGTAGCCCAGGCACAGATTTGCGTCGGTAACTGTAGGGAGGTCGCCGCCAAAACCGTAACAGGCCGGGCCTGGGTCGGCGCCGGCGCTCTCGGGACCCACCCGCAGGGCGCCGCCGGCATCGATCCAGGCAATCGAGCCCCCGCCGGCGCCGATGGTATGGATGTCCACCATCGGCAGCGCCACCGGAAAACCGCCGATCTCGCGTTCCGAGGTCACCGCGGCCTGGCCACCCTGGATCAGAGTCACATCGGTGCTGGTGCCGCCCATGTCAAAAGCAATCAAATCATCAACGCGGCTGCGTCCGGCGGCAAAGACGGCTCCCACCACGCCCGCCGCCGGGCCGGACAGTAGCAGCGGCGCCGCGCCGGCTGCCGCCTTTTCCAGTGGCAGGGCGCCGCCGCTGGACTGCATGATGGCAGGCGCCGGCAGCCCCGCTGCCGCCACACCCGCGCCCAGCCGGGCCAGGTACTTTGATACCACAGGTGTGAGATAGGCATCAACAGCCGTGGAGCTGAAGCGCTCGTACTCGCGGAACTGCGGCAGGATGTCCGAGGAAAGGGAAACGTGCACGCCGGGAAGTTCCTGCGCCAGCGCCTCTCCCAGCAGCAGTTCATGCTCCGGTTCGAGGAAGGAAAAAAGCAGACAGACCGCTACTGCCTCCGGCGCCAGTTCCTTCAGCCTGTCCGTCAACCGAGCCAGCTCGGGCGCCGGCAGGGGCCGCTCTTCCCCCGACGGAGTCACCCTCTCATCAACCGTCAGTCTCAGACCGGCGGGCACCAGCGGCTCCGGCCGCTGGGGGCAGAGGTCGTACAGGCGTGGCCGGTTCTGGCGGCCTATCTCCAGAAGATCCTTGAAACCTCTGGTTGACACCGCTGCGGTGCGGGCGCCCTTGCGCTCGAGGAGAGCGTTGGTGGCGGTGGTCATGCCATGGGCGAAGTAGGCGATATCAGCAGCCGCGGCGCCGGCCTGCTCAAGCAATCGGCGCGCGGACAGTAGAACTCCTTCAGACTGGTCGCGCGTGGTGGGCACCTTGGCCCGGAAAATGGCGCCCTTAAAAACCAGGACGGCGTCGGTAAAAGTGCCGCCCACATCGACGCCCAGGAGTGCCTGCCGGCCGGGCTTCATTCATGGCCTCGCAGACCTGTGGCGCTCGCTGTTCTCCCGCTGACCGGTCCCGGCTGACCGGGCCCCCGGTTCACACGCCTCACCGGAACTTGACATATGCCAGGAAGTTGAACGATTCCCACAGCACCATCCATACGAGCAGCACTTCGGCCAGGAATTGGGCCCGCTCACGCCTGAGCAGCCTGTCAATCCCGAACATGAGCAGGAAAGCGAGAGCCGGCAGAAGCGGATACAGGTAACGGCCGGGCACGCCCCCGATTCCAGAGCCGAAGGGGATCAGGAGGTTCACGGCGACACCAGTCAGGAAAGCCAGCGCCAGGAAGACGACCCGGATATGGACGTCGCTCACCTGCCAGTGATCGTGGTCAAACATGTAGTAAAGGAGCCCCACCAGGGCTACCGCCATCGCTGTGCCCACCGCTACCCAGGCAAAGGTCCAGAACGCGAAGGGGAAAATCGGTTCCCCGAACCAGAAGGTGGGCAGCAACTCGTTCAGCCTCAGCGTCTGCAGCGAGACGGTGGGCGAGGCGAAGAAGGAGGACATCAGCGGCTGGGCAGCGCTGGCTCCCGTCGCATCGCCGTACACGACCAGGTTATGCGCCATCCAGGGCGCCAGGATGGCCGCCGCTGGCGCGAAGAGGAGCGCCATGTGGCCCGCCGCCCGCTTCCAGTTTTCACGCCGGTAGAGCACCAGCAAGCCCAGGGCCAGGAGCGCCGCCGGCGCCAGATAGATGGTTGTCAGCTTAGATAGCAGGGCGGCGCCGATGACCGCCCCCGCCAGCAGGCTCCGCCGCCAGCTCAGGCCGCGCACCACCATCCTCAAGAGCAGGAGCAGCGCCGCCGCGGCCAGCGGCACCGCCAGGGCGTCGTTCGTCACCTGGGACATGTTGAGTGCATATCCCTGTGTCAGCAGCATCACCACCGGCGCACCGTAAACGACGAGGCGGCTGTCCGGGAACGCTTCCTTTGCGGTGAGATATGTGAGCGGCAGCATCGCCGAGGCGACCAGCGCCGCCAACAGCCTCATGCCGTACAGCTTGATGAAGGGATCAGCCGGGGTAGCAGCGTAAACCGGCGCGCTGATCAGGTAATAAAGAGGCGGCTGCATGGCTTCGTAGTTGAAATACCAGAGGTTGCGCCGCACCCATTTCTCCCGCTCCCGCTCGCTCAGACCCTGGGGGACGGCGGTCCACTCAGATGGATCCAGGTAAGCCGGCGGGGAAATCGTGCCGGCCGGCAGCCATCCCCACTGGTTCGCCCGGACCGAGACGCCCACGACCTGTGGTGAGATAAAAGTCTGCCCTTCTACCGGCAGGGCCCCGTTTTCCACCAGATACTGGATGTAATCATAGTGCTGGGCCTCGTCCACCCTGCTCCAGACCGGCTGAATCAAGGCGAACACCACGCCCTGCGCCAGCAGCACCAGCCACAGCAGCCCGATTACACGCCGTTGCCTGGTGGCCTGCCGCCCCCGGGCGGCCACCGTCTCTCCGGCCGTGCCGGCGGCCGTGGTGGCCTCAGCTTCGGCCACACCCGTGCCTCTGGAGGTGGCGGCCCGTAACCGCGCCGCCGGCGAAAAACCTTGGAAGGCGTCGTCCGCGCCGCTCACGCCACCCACCTCCCTGTCGCGAACGCCGCCGCCGACAGGGCCATAAGCCCCAGTGACACGGCGCTGACGGCCCACAAGAGAACAGGACGCCTGCGGGTCAACTGGGCAACCAGGATGAAGACCGGGAACACCACCAGCATGTAACGGCTCATGGACTTGGTGGTGCCGCTGGCCAGCGGCAGCAGCAGGCTCAGAAACATATATATGACATAGGAATGGCGAAGCCGTTTGGACCCGATGATGATTAGCGCCGCCAGTATCAGCGTTGCCGCCATGTCATAAATCACCCACTTCTCGTGCAGGTCGAAAAGGACGGAAAAATCATTGGTGAAACTACCCAGAATGGGCGTCAGCGAATGCCCCCAGCCAACCGCCTGCGTTTCCGCGAAGGCCATCGGCCTGCCGAACCCGAAATACAGATACCCCATGTAGATGACCAGGCCGGCGGGAATCAGGGTCAGCCACAGAAGAGCCGGCCGCAGGCTTTTGAGCGGCGAGAATGACCGCTGCTGCAGGTATTCGTACGCCAGCGGGATTATCAGCAGCAGGCCGGTGATCCGGGTCATCGAAGCCAGAAGGCCGGCCAGCCCAGCAAGCGCCCAGCTGTTGCGGCGGGCATAATAAAAAGCAGCCACGCTGGTCAGCAGGAACAGAGATTCCGTATACATGGTCGTGAAAAAGACCGATGTCGGGAAGATGGCCAGCAGCCAGACAGAGCGGCGGGCGATGTCTTCCCCGAAATCAATCTGCACCAGCCTGTAAAGAAAGGCCAGGGCGGCAAACAGGAAGACGGAGGAAAGCAGCACCCCCGCCAGCAGATAACGGCCCCCCAGCAGCCAGCCGCCCGCCTTTGTGGCTACCGGATACAACGGGAAGAAAGCCACATTCGACTGATCGTCGGTGACCCAGTGGTAGCCTCCGGTGACGATTGACATGTACCAGTTGGCATCCCAGTGATACCACATGGAGAGGAACCAGGGGTCGGCATGAAAGAGGGGAACCGAAATCCCCTCGTGTACGGAGGGAAGGCAAAAATACCCCACCGTGGCAAAAAGGACTACCAGCGCCCGGCTGATGGCAAACGAGCGCGTGACGGACGGTAACATATCCACACCTCGACAAACCGCTTGGGAACATCCTGATGTAGGCTCGTCAAGGCTTTGATACTAGAAGCAGCGCCCCCCTTTGTCAATCTGGCTGAGGACTGCGGAAACCGGGTTCCAAATGGGGGAACCGCCTTCTATACTTGAGTGGATGCGGCCGCGAGAGTACGACATCCTGCACGAGCTGGAAGCCAATTACTGGTGGCATATAGGCATGCGCTACATCATGGACCAGATCCTGCTCCCCACCGTCGATGCCGGTTCCAGGCTGCTCGATGTGGGCTGCGGCACCGGGGCCAATCTCAGGAAGATGAGCCGGCACTGCCAGACCTGGGGTATCGATTACCATCAGAGCGCCGTCGATTACAGCCGCGGGCTGGGGCTGGAAAACATCGAGCAGGGAGACGCCACCCGGCTGCCCTACCCGGAAGGTATGTTCACCCACGTGATGTGCTGCGAGGTGCTGCAGAACCTCGAGGAAGACCTGGCCGGCATGCAGGAGGCGTACCGGGTGCTAAAGCCTGGCGGCTTCTATTACATCACCGAGCAGGCTTACCCGATCCTCCGGTGCGAGCATGACATCTCCCAGGAAGCGGTGCGTCGCTATACGCGCCGGCGCCTCACGGGATTCCTCAACAAAGCCGGTTTCGGCATCGAGCGGTTCACATTCGCCAATACCATCCTGTTCCCGATCGCAGCTGCGGTAAGGCTAAGCAGCAGGGTGCTGCACCCGCCCGAGAAGGTCAACCCCGAGGAGTCGCGCTCCGACGTCAAGGCGGTGCCGGGGCCGGTGAACTCGGTGCTGGCTGAAATCCTGAAACTGGAAGGGAAATGGATCGGCCGCGGCAGGGACCTCCCTTACGGCCTGACAATCGTTACGCTGGCGCGCAAGCCATAGGCGCGGGTCGCGCAGCAAGCCGATATGCAGGCTGGGCTCATGCCGCCAACAGGGGCGCCACCACGAGCACGGCGCTTATTCCAGCACCTTCTCCTCGTGATAATCCTGCGCGGCGTTGACATCGAAGACATCCAGCGTGTCGCCCTCGAGAATATTGCGGGCTGCTAGGATGCCGGTCTTCATGGAGTGGTCCATGTTGTTGTACTTGTAAGTGCCGTAGCGCCCCACGATCTCCAGGTTCGAGAAGCTGGAGATGTAATCGCGAATCTTCCGGAGCGGCTCCTCGTAGCCCAGCTCGTACATGGGGTAGGCCTTGGGGGTCCGGACCACGAAGGCGCCGATGACCTCTTCCGGCTTCAGGAACCCGAGCCGCTCCCCCAGGTCCTTCACGGTCAGGTCGATCAGGTCCGGGTCGTCCATGTTCCAGACCTCGCCGCCCTCGAAACAAAAATACTCGGCGACGATGGAGCTCTTGCCCTCCGGCGCCATGGCTGCGCTCCAATTGCGGGGCTCGTGGATGCGCCCCAACGTGAACGATGGGTCGTGGATGTAAATCCAGGTGTCCTCGGTCACCCGCGGCTTGTCGATCATCAGGTTGACCGTGATCAGGTCGCGGTAGCGCAGCCGGCGGGCCGCCGCGACCACTTCGGCCGGCGCCTCCGGCCGCATCGCCAGCACCAGCTCCGTCAGCGGCATGCTGGAGCAGAGGTTCTGGACTGCCAGCGTGTAGGCTCCCTCCGCCGACTCCACCTCGACTGATTTCACCAGGCCGTCCTCGCGGTTAATCGCCATCACCCGTGAGCGCATCCGCACCTCGTTTCCGTCCGCCTCCACCCCGTCGCGCAGCCGTTCACTGATGCGGCCGATGCCCAGCCGCGGGTACATGAACTTGTCGATAAGGGTTGCTACCTTGCCATTTTTCTGGGGGAAGAGGGCGTCCTTGACCGCCACTCTGAGCGAAAGCCCCTTGATGCGCTGGGCGGCCCATTCGGCGCAAATCTGGTCGCAGTCGATTCCCCAGACTTTCTCTGTGTAATCCTTGAAGAAGAGCTGGAAAAGCTGGTTTCCGAATTCGTTGCTCACCCAGTCCTGGAAGGAAACGATCTCGGGCTTGCGGATCACGTTCCTGACCTTGACGGCGCCGTAATCAACCAGGCATTTGGCGGTGGTGCCCACGCCCATGCCGAAGAGGGCGTTGGCCGGCTTCAGGGGGTAATCGAAGTATTTGTTGTGGTAGAAGATCTTGCTGGTACGGTTGACCCAGATGGCCTCGTCCCCCAGGATTTTCTGGAAGAACGCGTCAATCTCGTCATCCTTGGTGAAGAAACGATGGCCGCCGATGTCAAAACGGAAGCCGTCCCGCTCGATTGTCCGGGAGATGCCGCCCACCTGGGTGCTCATCTCCAGGACCACGGTTTGCTTGCCGCCTTCGCTCAAGACATAAGCGGCGCTGAGGCCGGCCGGCCCCGCGCCTATCACACAAACATCGGTACTGGTCTTGGTCACGATTCATCTCCCGTAAGGAACTGAAGAATATCTTCCGCTTCCGTGGAGCCTCGCAAGGCCAGCAGACGCCAACCACCCTTCTTTACCCTGTGAGCGCGCATCACAACAAGCCCTTAAAAAAATTGTCGTGGATGAGAAGCCATCCGGAGCGGGCTCGATTACGGAACTACGCTAATTATATCCCTCGGGGAGAGGAGCAACAAGCTGGGGAAAAACCGGCGCCAGAGCGGAAGAAAAAAAGATGAGCCCGTAGGTGGGGGGAGGCTAAACTCACAACCTACGGGCTCCCTTTTAGGGCGGAGGCTTGTGCCTCAGTCCTGTTAAGTGGGTGTTTCAAAACATTTATCGACCCCCGTTTGGCATTCCTTTAGAAATGGTAATTACGGTATAAAAACCTTTATTTGGCAGCGGAATTGGGAGCTCAAAAAGGATAATATTATCGGCAATCGGTTTTTTTAACTTAGAACAGGAACCTCGAAAAGGAGGCCCAATGCACGATCAACCCCATGACGAAGGCCAGGAGCCGGTTCCCCCCGGGGCCCAGGTAAAAGTCCAGGTTCCGCCGGACATCCAAAAGGGCGTCTATGCCAACATGGCGCGGGTCAACCATTCCGAGTTCGAGTTCTCCATTGATTTCGCCAACGCCGATTTTGCCGGCCAGGACCAGGCGGGCAACATCCCGGCTGTGGTGGTGGCCCGCGTGATGGTAAGCCACGAGTTCATGCCCCACCTCCTGGACGCCCTCCAGGAGAATTACAGCCGCTACCTCACCCGGCGCGACATCGAGGGCCTGCCCGAGACTGGCGGCCCCCAGGACGATTGAGGCGTCACCGCGCCCTGTCGTCTCCCTTTCCGTGGCGGACGGCGCGTCTGCGGTTGCGCCGGCCGCTATTTGTTGCCTAAATCAAAGCCTGCCCCGGCGGAAGCGCTCAGGTACGAGTGAGAGAGTGGAGGTCATCCGGAATAGTAGCCAGCGGGTATGTGCTCCGCGTCCCAGTAATTGATCTTCTTGCGGGCTTCCTCGGCCGTGGCTTCGATCTCTGATTTCTGCTGGGTCCAATCGGAAGGGCATTCAGCCTTGAGCTCGTCGAGCCTGGTGCTGAGCTCGTCCATGACGTTATAGAGTTCGGGTATCTGCGGCCATAACCGCTGCCTGTCAGAGTCGGGCATTTTGTCAATCTCGCGAATGATGTTGTAGATCCGCGCCTTCATGCCGGTCAGCTCTGACTGCATCGATTCGCAATAATATTTGGCGTCCATGGCTTCCTCCATTTCGGGAATGTATGCGGATATCTTTATCTTCCCGGGAGAAAGAGGACTAAACTAGGGGGCAAGGCACGTTCCCAAAGCGCGATTTTCCTAACCTGCCTGGATCGGGCCCGTGGACGGCCGGGTCTGAAAACCGGGGCCGGAAGGAACTCCACCGCAGGGGGTGCTAGCGTCCGGCCTCGATGGACCCGACGACGATGGTAGTAACCGGCTCGGTCGCAGCCAGCCGCGTCCGGACCAGCATTGTTCCCGCGCGGGCGTCGACTGCCTTGATGACGCCCAGCGCCAGGTCGTCATTCCAGTGGCCGCGCAGTGATGCCAGCCGGCCTTCCAGCCCGGCGGGCCCGGTGGCCTCACCCCGGGTGAAGCGCAGCGCCACCCGGTCCAGGCTGAACTCCCGATCGGCGGCGCCGGGACTTTCGAAATAAACGCGGTAACGTTCGCGGCGAAAACGCGCCCGCTTGGATGGCGAGGTGGCGCGGGCTTCCGGAGCCACGGGCAGGCGGATGATTCCGGGAAGCTCGTGAAAACTGTAGGCACCCAGAATGTGCCCGAGCTCATCATCGCGCTCGAGGGCGACTATAAGGTCGGGCCGAAGCAGATCGATCTTCATCTGTTTCAGCGCCGTGCCGGCGCCGCCGGCGATCAGACCCGTGGTGTCAACGAACACCTTCTCGCAGGCCGCCAGCGCCATATCCGCCATCAGCCTGGTCCCCACTACGACCGGGAGCAGGTTGCCGGCGGGAGAAACTGCTCCGGTGAAATAAAAGGATTCCGGCTCGACGGAATCCCAGCCGGAAAAGTCACGCCCGGCTCTGCCCCAACCCACCGTACCCGGCAGGCCCACATGCGACTGGCCGATATCGGCGTCGACCACGCCGACAACCAGGCTTTGGCACAGGCGGCGGGCGAGGGTCTCGATTAGCGTCGTCTTGCCGCTATCGGCGCCGCCAATCAGCATCACCAGCCGCGTGCCGGGCTGCTCAAGCAATTGCCAGAGACCCTCAAAGTTTGAAAATTCCGGCTTCATGGCATACAAATATACTCATCCAGATGCCATATACCCGAATCATGTTTCCTTGAAGAGGGAAGGAGGAGGGGTCATGGGGTACTATCTCTGCAAGCACTGCGAGATCGTCACCAATCTGCCGCCCAAGGGCAAGTGTCAGGAATCCCCTAACGGCACGCATCATTGGGTCTACGGCAGCTCGGTCGACCGCCGGGTCCTGAGGCTCTGGACCAACCCCCAGGACCGGCTGGGCAGCCCGGAAGCAATCAAACGCTTCGCGGACCGCTAGGCTGTTTGGGACTGCCGTTCTCCCACCGGCAAGAAGCCGTTTGGGCTGCAATACTTCCACCGGCAGGCAGCATTCAGGCCGGAAGGTCTGGTTGCGGCCAAAATCCACTGTGCCCGCCAATTGATTGATGGCGCCAAAACCATGAAGTAAATTCCCGCCGCCGTTTCTCTTTCTTGTTGACAAATTTCATTACTCCGATAAAAGCAGTCCCAAGTTTAAGTCATGCGGCATGACACGGACGAAATACGGAAGTTCTACGACAATCTCTACAAGACGACGAAAAAGGCGTCGAGCGCATCATCAGTGGCGCTTCTGACGTGAGGGATCATCCGCCAGGTGCGTGTCCAGTTCCCGCAAGCGCGGCAGGAGGCCAAAACTCTGCCGTGGACGGCAAACCAGCCGCCGCTGTAACCGGCGACTCCGGCAACCTGCGTCAGGACAACCACCGCCCTTGAGCGCAACCTTGCCATTTTGATGCAGGTGTGTGATGCAGGTATGTGATGCAGGTGTGCCTACCCGCTTCATTGGGGATAAAAACTCTGTGTCTAGAAAATCCAGCACAATAACCGGAAGGGAGCGGGCCAGAAAAGCCGGAGTAAAAGCGGCAGCCGGGCCAGGGCCTGCTACCGCGAGAGCCGGCCGTGCGGGCAGCCGCAGAAATGCGATGAAACTCGCATTTCGCCCGCGGGCGCCGTTTGATTTCCATTTAAGCGCGCTCATATTCTCCGGGGGAGACCCGGAAATCCAGGCATACGATGGTCAAAGGTACTGGCGCGTCCTGCGGGCCGGAGACGAGTTACGCCTGGTTCGCATCCGTTCGCGGGGCACGACTGCGCGCCCGCGGCTGGAGGTAGAGGTAGCGCCGGGCCGGAAACTGTCGGCGCCGGCGCTGGACGGGCTGCGGCACGCGTTAGAGGAGCTCTTCAATCTGCGTCTTGATCTGACTCCGTTTTATCATATGGCTGCGGGCGACCCGGTGCTGGCCCGGGTTGCCGCGCGGCTATTGGGACTCAGAAACTCTACGACCCCCACCCCGCACGAGGCGCTCGTAAACGCCATCATCGAGCAGCAGATTTCGCTGCGGGCGGCCTGGAGCATGCAACGGCGCATGATCAAGACATATGGAGAAGCTCTCGAAGCCGCCGGTGGCAAGTATTATGCCTTTCCCACCCCTGCGAAGCTTGGTTCCCTCCTGGTTGATGAACTGAAGGCTTGTGGCCTCAGCACCCGCAAGGCCGAGTATGTGATCGGGGTGAGCGGCCAGATTGCCAGTGGGAAGCTGAACCTGGAAGCGATGCGCCGGCTTCCCTCGGCGGAAATCCTGCCGCGGCTGACAGCCTTGCGGGGGATTGGCCGCTGGACCGCCGAGATGACCATGCTCCGCGGGATGGCCAAATATGACGCCTTCCCTGCAGACGACCTCGGCCTGCGGCGCCTGATCGGCAATTTCTATGGCAGAAAAAGACGGGAGCCGCCGGGCGCCCCTGCGTCCACGCCGGAACGGCGGCCGCGCCGCCCGGCGCCGGGCCAGAAGCAGCCGGCAATCAGGCTTCCAGGCCCCGTCAGCGCCGAGGAGGCCCGCCGCATCGCGGAGTCCTGGGGGGAATGGAAAGGTCTGGCCATATATTATCTGCTGGTCACCAGGCTGGCCGGCCTGGAAGCACAGGCGCAGCTTGGTTGACTTCCCCGGAAACTGATTGCCGGCGTCCTGGTGCGGCGCTACAAGAGATTCCTGGCTGACGTCAGGCTGGAAGGGGCGGAAAGCTGCGGCGGGCAACAGCTGGTGACAGCCCCGTAGCCAACACCGGCGCGATGACGGGGTGCGCGGAACCAGGCATGAGGGTGTGGCTGAGCCGCTCGAGTTCGGCGCTGCGCAAGCTCCCCTTTTCGCTGGAACTGGTCGAGGCCCGCCCCGGAGTGCTGGCATGCGTTAATACATCGCTTGCCAACAGGCTGGTGCGTGAGGCGATTGAGAATGGGACCGCGCTGTTGTCTTCTTTTGCGTCTGCCGGGGCGATGCGCGCGAGGTGCGCCCGGCTGATCATACCGACCCGGAATTCGGGATTGCACTCCGGGAAGCTGCTGCGGCCGGAACGGAGGCGCTGGCTTACGGGGCAAAGGCGACGGCAAGGGAAGTCCGGCTCTTGAAGCCTTTGCCGGTGCGTCTGGGGAGAGCATGAAATGACCCGAATTGCACGCTGTTTCCGGATTCAATAGACCCTTTTTCGCTCCGGCATCATTGCGGCTGCCTTGTGCCGGGTTTGCACTTTCTCCCCTTTATGATTTATAAACTGAGCATTAAAAACCGGATTGGTTTGGAATCTGACTCTTGAATAATTCCGCTTCAGGCCGCCGGCGGAGGAAAGTTTTTCTGCTGGTAGTTGCCGCCGCACTGGTCGCGGCGCTGGTTGCGGCTCTGCTGATCATCAAAGGGCCCGCCAGTGGCGCCGCGCCGGATGAATCATCCGGGCTGAACCCGAACCCAGTCGCCGGGACGCAGACAAATGGCGCAGCCACCGGCGCCGCCTCTCTGCCGGTCACCCACGACCTTTCCGGTACAATCATCTGCCTTGACCCCGCCCATGCCTCCAACCCTGACACTGATACCGAACCGGCCGGACCGGGCTCCAGCAACATGAAAGCGAAGGACCCGGCCGGGACAAAAGGAGTCAGCACGGGTGTGGACGACTTCACTGTGAACCTGGCAATCGCGAAAGACCTGAAGGGCCGGCTGGAAGCGCAGGGGGCTGATGTCGTCATGACGCGTGCAGGCGATACGTTCGACGGCGGCGGGCGCGACCGCGCCCGGGTCGCCAACGAGGCCGGCGCCGACCTGCTGCTGATCGTGGACGTCAACGCCGCTGAGGACAAATCGGTACAGGGGGTCAGCACGGTGCACCCCGCCCTGGTTTACGGCTGGACCGACGACGTCTACAAAAAGAGCAATACGGCTGCGCTCATGATTCAGTCCGCTATGGTAAAGATGCTGGGAGCCACCAACCAATGGACCTCTGAGAGCACCGATTACCCCGAATTCAACTGGTCCAACTCCCCGGTCGTACTGGCAAAAGTCGGCTACCTCACCAATCCCGACGAGGACCAGAAGCTTGCCTCTGCCGGTTATCAAAAGCAGGTCGCGGCGGCTCTGCTTTACGGGATCGATGACTACTTTACCAAGTAGTCGCGGCTTCCCTCATCCTTTTCGCTCGTCAGGTTCACGTTCCGCCTGATTGTGGTATAACTCGCCATGGAGCCGGCGGCATTGGACAAATGAAGCTGCTGAGGCCTGTACACGCCGTTCTTCAGTGGCGCTGATCGTCGCCGTAATGGCGCTGTACTGCGCGGTGATGACCTGGAACCAGAAGACAGGGAAGTTCGTTTAGAGTACGCAGCCCTGCGAGAGGCCCAAGCCGCGCCTTCACGATTACCTCATGGAACTAGTGATTGCCGGTATTTCACTACCACCGGCGGCATCGTGTCAATCCCATTCGTCATCCAGTCGCTCATCTCACCATTCTCTGAAATTCCATTGACTGGCGAGGGTGGCTCGATCATTGCAGTAATGGTTCGGGTTCAGCGTATGCGTTTGTCGGGGCTCTGAGGCGTTCGTCCGGGGATGCAAGAGAGGAATGAGTTGCTTGCTATCCGCCGAATACTCCCCTATAGTTAGTAAGGCTCGCAAAGTGCGAGTGTAACCGGTTTGAAGTGCTTGCCTGATCGTTTCTCTGGCAGGAATTCGAGTGCTTTTTGCCACGGGAAGGCGAGGGGAGGAATTAACTTGCCAGAAGGAACAGTCAAATGGTTCTCCGATCAGAAGGGCTTCGGCTTTATCGAGCGCGAGAACGGCAGCGATCTGTTTGTGCACTTCTCTGAGATCAAGAGCGAGGGTTTCAAGACCCTCACCGAAGGCCAGAAAGTGTCGTTCGAAGCAACGGAAGGCCCCAAGGGCCCGCAGGCTACGAACGTGAACATCATTTCGTAAATTACGCAATATATGTGTTTGGGGGCCCTCCTCCAGGAGGGCCTTTTTTGTGCTTTAAAGGAAGCGACAATGAGCGTTGGCAAGTTGAAGGAACTGAGGATTGGAAATCTGACAGCCAGGATTCCGGTCATCCAGGGAGGCATGGGGGTCGGGATCTCGCTGGCAGGACTGGCTGCGGCGGTCTCGAACGAAGGTGGCATCGGGGTCATTGCCGCAGCCGGCATCGGCATGCCGGAATCGGATTTCTTCACCAATTACCTGGGCGCCAATATCCGGGCGCTTAAGAAGGAAATCAAGAAAGCCCGGAAGCTTACCAAAGGCATCCTTGGTGTCAACATCATGGTGGCCCTTTCCAATTATGCCGACATGGTGACGACCGCGGTCGCCGAGGGTATAGACATCATCTTCTCCGGCGGCGGGCTGCCACTGGATCTGCCGCAGCTGCTCAAAAGTGAAAGTGGACCCAAGCTGGTGCCGATCGTATCCTCGGGCCGGGCGGCGCGAATCATCTGCAAGCGCTGGTCGGAGAGGCACGAGCGTTTGCCTGACGCCGTCGTGGTGGAGGGACCGATGGCTGGGGGCCACCTGGGCTTCAAACCCGGGGAACTGACTGACGGCGACCACGATCTGGAAAAACTGGTGCCCGAGGTGATTGCCGAGATCCGGCCGTTTGAGGAAAAATACGGGGTGAGCATTCCAGTGATTGCCGCCGGCGGGATCTATACAGGGCGTGACATTTCGAAGTTCCTGCAACTGGGGGCCGCCGGTGTGCAGATGGGAACGCGCTTCGTCACCACAAACGAGTGCAATGCTTCAAATGAGTTCAAGCAGGCATACATTGATTCCAGGGAGGAAGATATCATCGTCATCAAGAGTCCGGTGGGTATGCCGGGGCGGGCCATCCGCAACCAGTTCCTTGACGATGTCAGCAACGGAAAGAAGAAGCCCTACAAGTGCCCCTACCACTGCATCAAGACCTGTGATTTCAAGAAAAGCCCTTACTGTATCTTTTTCGCACTCGTGAACGCCCAGCGCGGCAAGCTCAGGAACGGTTTTGCTTTTGCCGGCGCGAATGCTTTCCGGGCAACCGAGATCGTCTCGGTGCACGACCTCATGACTTCACTGGTGCGTGAGTATGAGGAGACAGAGGAATAAAAAAGGCCTGCAGGCTTTGGCGCTTTCACGATAATCACCCTCGACCGCCGGCCTCCGAAAGCCGAATGCTGGAGCCGACGTGCGGAATCGAACCGCAGACCTGCTCATTACGAGTTCAAGCCTGGCGTTTTGTCAAGCTGAAATTTGTCCACTTGATGCGGGTTTCGGTGATATCGCATTTGAATTTATCCGCGAGTATTTGAACATGCAAGGTGTCAGAAAGGGTGTCAGCAAACCTCTGGCGGAATATCGCGGATTTTATCAATGGCCTTAGCCTGTATCTGTCTGATTCTTACCTCAGTTACGCCAAAACGCCGTCCAACCTCTTCGAATGAATGTTGCTGCTCGCCGTGAAACCCGTAAAGCAGTTCCAGAACCTTCTGCTCGCGGTATGTAAATATGTGAGCTATGCGATCATAATCGCGCTCGAATAGCGGAATAATATCGTCTTCATTCACGATCAGCAGACTCTCTATCAGATTCGATATCAGCCATGCTTCGAAAATCTCCCGGAAAAGGAGTGTGGCCGAACCCGACTACCATGTTCAATCGAATGGTCGCCATTTCGTCATAGGCATAGTTGGCAAAATGGGAAATGTTCCCAGCCGGTAGAATCGGATTCTGAGTGTCAATCGTCATAAGATAAGAAAAAGGTGGGTACGCGATTTCAGAAAGAAGTGATGTTCCGGTACCATCAAACCTTGCTGATAACCCAACCATTCTTCCCATTGGCCCTCGGAAAAAAGATAAAAAGAAATCATATCTTTCGGGTAAGCCTTGCTGTTCTCTGTTGAGCACAAATGAAACGAGGTCCGGATTTCTTCTGCCAAACTCAGGGCCGTTTGCTGAAAGCAGCATGGTTACAACTTGCTTCAGGAATCGAAGGGGGTATGTATCAACGAATTCAACCGTGGCACCCTGACCGCTCCTTTGATTCGCTACCTCATCAGGGGTTAATTGAATGAGCACACTGAGGCCAGCGCGAACAAAAGTTGACAGTGCGGGAACATACCAACTTCCCGTGTTGCTATTGCAATCTTGGCAAAGTGTAAAAGCACCCCAGCCTCTCTGCTGCCTGGTTCCTCCAGACATATTTCCCGCTTCATCACGGGATGCCCAATCCAGATAATTGAAAATATCGGCGGGCTCATCATTG
>JAJYIN010000205.1 GCA_021790075.1 Actinomycetes bacterium
TCTGGCCCGGTTCCACCCAGGCCGGCGAGTTTGGGTCAGCGGCCATCAGTAGCCGGGTGTAAGGATGCAGAGGCTGTGACAACACCGCGGCCGTCGGGCCAGTTTCAACGATGACGCCTTTATATATGACATAAATGCGTTCGGTCAAACGACGCACCAGAGACAGGTCGTGAGCCACTATTAGATACGCAAGGCAGTGCTGCTGTCGCAGACGTAGGAGCAATTCGGCAAGTTGCGCCTTGGCATGGGCGTCCAGTGCCGATGCCGGCTCATCACATATAAGCAGTTTCGGCTTCAGCGCCAGGGCGCGCGCAATAACCAACCGCTGAGCCTCGCCGCCGGAAAGCTGATGGGGATAGCGGCCCGCGAGCTCATTCTGGAGGCCCACGGCCGCCAACAGGCTCTTCACCTCGGTCTGCAGGTTTTCCCGGGGAGCGAGGCGGTGAATCCGGAGCGGCTCGGCCACCGCGGTTCCCACTTTCATGCGGGGATCGAGCGAGCCCGCCGCGTCCTGCCAGATTAGCTGAACAGCACGGGCCAGCCGGTGCAGTGTGATCTGGTCCTTGCCAGGCGTGTGACCGTCAATGCGGACGGTCCCCGAGGTGGGCAGTTCCAGACCGGTGGCGATGGCGGCCAGAGTGCTCTTGCCGGCGCCGCTTTCGCCTACCAGCCCCACTGCCTCGCCGGCCTTAATCTGCAGATCGATCCGGGACAGAGCCGGGTGGGCCGCCCCCTTAACCGCTTGACCAGCAGCCATGTGCCGCCGGAACCGGGATCGCCAGAGGCCCGGCCCCTTTGCATAGACCTTGCTCACTTTGTCGAACTCAAGCAGAGGCAATCCTGACGCTTCCTTCGGTTTCATGTTTCCAGGCAGCCACCAGGCTGCGGGTGTACTCATGGACTGGGCGGTTAAGTACCTGGTCACAGATGCCGCGCTCTACCAGTACCCCCTTGTGGATCACAGCTATGTTGTCGGCGATTCTCGACACCAGCGCCAGATCGTGAGAGATGAATATCATCGCCAGCCCGGATTCCGCCTGGACTTTTTTGATCAAATGAACGATCTGTGCCTGCAAGGTCAGATCGAGGGAACTGGTTGGCTCGTCGGCGATGAGCAACCGGGGCCCGCAGGCCAGGGCCACCGCCACCATGACCCGCTGGCACATGCCGCCACTCAGCTGGTGAGCATAAGGAGCAGTAGCCAACACTTCTGCGGTAATGCCTGCCGCGGCCAGCCTTTGCCTGGCTTTCAGACGGGCTTCGTTGCGGTCAATTCTTTCATGAATCTGAATTGCCTCAACTACCTGATCTTCCACCAGCATGGCCGGATCAAGAGAGCCCACCGGGTCCTGGAATATCATGCCGATGCTGCTTCCCCTCAGCCGGCACAGATCCGCCTCCCCGGACTGCAGCAGGTCCTGTCCTTGGAACTCTATCCGGCCGGTGACAGTCGCGACATTGGCGTCGAGCAAGCCGGTCAGCGCCAGGGCAATGGTTGACTTGCCTGCTCCCGACCGGCCGATAATGCCAAGGGTTTCCCCCTGGGAAACATCAAAGCTGACGTGCTCGAGCACGCTCCTTCCGTGATACGAAACGCAGAGATCGGTGATGTTGAGCAGAGGTGTGTTCATGTTACAACCCCGGGCAATCCGATTTGCGGCGATGCGCCTGGCGGGAATCGGCCCTGTGCGGATTTGCGGCCGTGGTCACCCCCGCGCCCAGTAAAATGAAAATAAGCGCCGTCAGGGTAATGGCGGCCCCCGGCACGATCACCAGCCAGGGAGCCTGCTCGAATTCACCCATGGCCTCGGACATCATCAAACCCCAACTGGGATAGGGAGGCTGCACCCCCAGGTTGATGAAACTCAAACCGGCTTCGGCCATGATGGCGCCCGCCACCATCATCGATGCATATGAAACCAGGGGGCCCACGGAGTTCGGCCCCACATGCTTGAAGAAGATCCGGGAACGGGAAGCGCCGAGCCCTTGCGCCGCTTTGACAAAACCTCTTTCCCTGACTGAAAGGACCGATGAACGGCAGACCCTGGCAAAGATCGGCCATCCGAAGAAAGCTATGGCGATGAAGACATTGTTGCGCCCGGGTCCGAAAATGACCATAACGGCGATGGCTCCGATGATGACGGGGAAAGAGAGAAAGACATCGGCGGTGCGCATGATGGCGGCATCCATAAAGCGGCCGCTGTAACCGGCGGCGCCTCCAGCAGCCACGCCGGCCGCCACGGCCAGTGCCGTCGCCATCACCCCCACCATGAGTGAGGTGCGGGAAGCCCAGAGCACGCGGGACAGCTCGTCACGCCCGTGAAGGTCGGTGCCCAGGAGATGGCCGGCAGCCGGAGCCGACAGGGAAGCGTCGTAATTCGTTGCCAGTGGATCCTGCAACGGCAGCACCGGCACCAGCAGCGCCAGCAGTACGAAGGCGAGGGCGGCCAGACCGGCGGCAGTCACCGCACGGTTGCCTGACAGCCGCAGCCAGACGTACGCCGGTGAGAAACCGGTAACGGCAACCGGCTCGGCCGCAGACGGGTACAGACCGGGGTTATCCATCGGCGCCTTCCCCTAATCTTATCCTGGGGTCAAGCAGGCCATAGACGATATCCACAAGAGAGTTAACCACGATGAATATTGTTACCAGGACGAGCACCGTTCCCAGGATCAGCGGCACGTCCCGTTGCTCGGCGGCAAAAAAAGTCACCCGTCCCAACCCCGGCCATGAAAAAACGACCTCGGCGATCATGGCGCCTCCCAGCAGCGTCCCCAGATCGATGGCCAGCAATGTCGCCACCGGTCCCAGGGCGTTGCGAAGGCCGTGGCGTCTCATCGCCTGCCGCCGGGAAAGCCCCCGGGCCCTGGCCGCCAGCATGTATGGCCGGCCCATTTCCTCAGCCAGCGACGAGCGGGTGACGGTGGCGATGATCACGGCCTGGGCGGCAGCCAGAGCGGTTGCCGGCAGGATCAGGTTGAGCGGGTTGTATCCCCCCAGTCCCGAGATGGGCAGCAGGTGCAGGCGGCTGCCAAATACATATTGCAGGATCAGCCCCAAGAAGAAGACCGGCGTCGCCAGCAGAAGGGCGCTGCCACCGGCGGATACGGCTTCCAGCCGGCGCGATCGTCTCACGGAGAGCAGCATCCCCCAGCCGATGCCGAACAGGCTTTCCAGCAGCAGGGCGGCGCCCGCCAGGTAAGCGGTAGCGGGCAAATGGTCCAGGATCACGCTAGACACACTGCGGTTGAGTACGTAAGACTGTCCCAGATCAAAATGAATCAGCCGCCACAAGTAAAGGCCGAACTGGACCCATAGTGACCGGTCCAGC
>JAJYIN010000020.1 GCA_021790075.1 Actinomycetes bacterium
CGACCTGTCTCTGGTGCGTCGTTTGACCGAACGCATTTATGTCATATACAAAGGCGTCATCGTTGAAACTGGCCCGACGGCCGCGGTGTTGTCACAGCCTCTGCATCCTTACACCCGGCTACTGATGGCCGCTGACCCGAACTCGCCGGCCTGGGCGGAACCGGGCCAGCAAATATGGCACCCGGAGCGCGGCGGTTGCTATTTTGCGAATCGGTGCAGCGAGTGGGATGCCGGCCGGTGTGCGGATTTGCCTTTGCTGGCCGAAGTGGAGGGCGGCAGGGCTGTAGCCTGTCAATCGGGTAAAGCCTCGTTCAGAAGCGGCGCGGCGGCCGCGACCACATCCGGTTAAAGGCCGATGTATCGCAAGGCGGGGCTGACCCTGTCCCTGGCTTGCTTGAGCGCCGCCAGCAGCACCCACATCCTGCGTGCGGTTGACCCGAGCACAAATACGCGCTCCTGAAGCCGGGCGACCCTTTCCGTAATTGCCAGCCCCCGCCGCTGGGCTGTATCGGCGCCCCCCATAAGAGAATCGACACGGGGCAGGACCTTGTCCCGGGTATGACGCGCCGTCCGGCCCAGGCCCATCGCCTGGCGGCCGGCCCCCACGGCAGTGCCCACCAGCACCAGAACGGCTGCCGCCACGCAGATTATTTCCAGGAAAAGGCCCATGGTGATGCTGTTATGCTACCGCAAGTGAAGGCCAAACAGAAGCCGGAAGGGAGGGGGGGAATCCAGAAAAATTCCCCTTCGGGGACCGCCTGAAATTACCGGGGCGGACCCAAACGCGGCTGCAGCGGGTACCGGCGGGCGCCGGCATAATCCGAATCGAACACCAGTGTAGAGACCCGCACCACCTCGCCGAATGTGGGGGCCTCGATGAATTTGCCCTTGCCGACATACATGCCCACATGGTGCGGTGACAGCGGGCCAAAGAAAACCAGGTCCCCGGGCTGCAACTGGTCCCTGGGCACCGGGGCGCCGAGCGCAAACTGCATGGCGGCGTTATGCGGCAGCTCTACGCCATGCTGTGCCAGTACGAACTTCGTCAGGCCGGAGCAGTCGAACCCCGCCGGGCTTTCACCGCCCCACACATAGGGCACACCCAGGTAATGCAGCGCGGTCTCCACTACCTGCGCCTGGGTGGCGTCGCTGATCTGGAGATCCTGGAGCATGGATGCGGTTTCAGCGGCCTCCCGGGCTGCTTCCGCCTGCTGTCGCGCCTGTTCCTGCCGGAGGATCTGCTGGACCTGGCCGTTGACATCGTTCAGCTTCTGCTGCCTTTCGTTGATCCTGGATTCGATGACAGCCTGCTGGTCCGCCAGGTCTTTTTCCAGCCGCATCTGCTCAGCCCGCTGCCGGTCGATATTGTCGGTAGTTTCACTGATCGCCTCGGCAGAAGCTTCGAACTCTTGCTCCAGCTTCAGGTCCTGCTGGTTGATCTTCACTATATACTGCGCCTGCTCGAGGAAATCATTGAAGCTGGTGCTGTTCAGCAGGATGCTCATGATGTTGATATCCCCGGCCTTGTAGATGTTCGTCAAGCGGCTGGAAAGCATTCTTTCCTGCTCGTTCCGTTTTGCGGTCATATCATCCAGATTGGCCCGGCTGTCCGCCAGCTTCATCGTCAGCTGATCCAGGCTGACCCGGGTAGCGTTATGCTGCTCCACCACGACTTCGAGATCGCGGTCCTGAGCAGTTATCTCGGCGGTGATGGCGTCAGCCTGCGCCTGGAGGGAATCGACCTGCTGTCTGGCTTGTCCCTGTGGCTGGACGTCTATGGTCTGGGCATCCGCCAGACCGGCAGGCATCAATGCCACGGACAGCAGCAACAAGAGCGCAAGGCGTATTTTCCCCTGGCAAGTCATAACTAGGCAGTCCTATCGGAACTTGCGGGAATCTCTAAAGAGGAATAACAATGCGCCTAAATGGAAAAAACTATGTGCGGGGCGGCTCAAAGGCGGCTCAAAAATCTTTATGTTATAATTACCGCGGTGACGCGGGGTGGAGCAGTCTGGTAGCTCGTCGGGCTCATAACCCGAAGGTCGCAGGTTCAAATCCTGCCCCCGCTACCATTTTTTTCCAGTCACGCCGCTTGCATCCACGCTTTTCTGTGCGACGATTTTCTGTGAGAACTCCCGCGCAAGTCAAGTTAACTATCGTTAAGAAGGTCTGAGGGCGCCCGGCGCCAAGTCTTTTCCCCTGCGTCCTTGCCCATGACCTTTTCGCTCGGCCTCGCAACGGACAGCCTTTTGAGATAGATTCTTAATACTTCATTCCCGCGACCTCGTTAAAACTGTTCTTATAAATGACGCGCTGAGTCACCAGCAGCGGCTGGCCGTTCATCGATAACACCCGCACGGGACCGCCCATCATGTTGTAGTAGGAAACGGGAAGATTTCCTCCTGCGGGCACAGTCACACTGCTCATCAGATTTCCATTTACATAGATATTCACGGCGGCATCGCTCTGGCCCATGTTGGTGACCAGGATCCAGTTGCCGTTCATTCCGTGTGAGGGCATCGAGTCATACCAGGTGAACCACTGGTCGGTGCCGGCGTCGCTTCCCGTGAGCCCCTGGACTTCCTCAAAGCTGCCCTTGTACAGGATGCGCTGACTAACCAGGAGTTTTTTCCCGTTCGTGGAAACGACCTCGACCGGCCCGCCCATCACTCCCTTGTACAACTGTATCAGCGGAGTGCCTGGCTGGACGGTATAAGTGCCCCGCTTTTGACCTGCTATATAAATGTCCACGCTGGCGTCTCCCGTGTCCTGATTCTCGACCAGGATCCAGTCACCATTTATCTGGCTCTGATCGGTGAAGTCATACCAGGGGAAATGATAATCGCTGGTCAACTTGCTCTGGGGAACGCCCCACACCTCGTTGAAGGCATTCTGGTAGATGACGCGCTGGCTGACGATCAGGGGCTGCCCGTTGGTGCAGGTGACCTTGACGGGCCCCCCGGTGGTGTTGGGATACGAGGGGGTGACGCGGCCACCGGGTGCGATCGTGTAGGTATTCATGAGACGCCCGGCTATGTATACCTGGACATTGGCGTTGGTGCTGCCCTGATTTCCGATCAGGATCCAGTCGCCTTTCATACCGTTGCCCGGGGATGAATCATACCATGTGAAGTAGTAAGTGGAATTAAGTTGATCGGAACGCAGACCTGCTATTTCATTGAAAGAGTCGTTATAAATTACGCGCTGGCTGGTTATGAGCGGCTGAGTGGTGAAGATGGAAACCGGTCCCCCCATCACTCCCGGGAATGCGGGTGTTTCCGGAGGGGCTCCCGCTCCGGTATTGCGGTCGGCATAAGTGTAAGGACCCACCAGAACGGAGCTGCGGGCGCTGGCTGTCCCTACCGGCGGGTTGGCCATCAGCACCCAGTCCTGCAGGCCGGGGGTCAACTGGTCGTACCATGTGAACAGGTAACGGTAGGATGGCGTGAAATTATCCACCGTGACCGTGGTGTCAGCCTGTGCGGCCATACCGGCAGTGTCGTGGGCGATCGCCGACAGCGTATGGGGTCCGGGAGCCAGGGTGCTCGTATCGAGAGTGAATGAATACGGGGGCGAGGTCGGTGTGGCGACGAGGTTGCCATCGACGTAAAGGTTGACCTGCGTGACGGCCACGTTGTCCCAGGCGATCGCCTGAACATTGACCGTGCCGCTCACCAGAGACGACCCGGTGGGGTAGGGCAACGCCACGCTCGGCGGAGTCGTATCATCCTGGACTCCGCCAAAATCAGTGGTCCAGTACCAGCCATACTGGGAGCCCGGCTGATAATAACGGCCGACTCCGATGGCGTGCATGTACGGGCTGAGCATGTTGGCGTTATGGGGCGGTGAATTACGCCAGACATTGAAGGCGGCTTGCGCGGAGTCCACGCCATAGCCGGCGACGATGTTCTCCGCCAGGTAAGTATTATAAGTGTAACCCGCCCCCCGGATGCGGTCCCAGGGGGTGCTGCCGTCCGAGCCGGTGTGGGAAAAATAATCGCGGGTTGCCATGTCGTAGCTGTGCCCCTCGGCCGCATTGTAAAGCGCGTTTGACATGGCCAGGGGCGGCAATCCGTTCTGGGCGCGGTAATTATTGATCAATGTAAGGAAAGCCAGTTCCTGATCATCATAAGCATGCGCGGCGGGCGCCATCATCAGGGTGCCCAGGACCGTCAGCAGGGATACGGCCGCAAGGACAATGAGGC
Organism: Actinomycetes bacterium; assembly: GCA_021790075.1. GTDB lineage: Bacteria > Actinomycetota > Thermoleophilia > BMS3ABIN01 > BMS3ABIN01 > JAJYIN01. The sequence goes on from JAJYIN010000020.1 coordinate 4,206, forward strand.
GGGTGCGGTTACGTCCGAACATTTTCCAAATCATTGCGCCCATCTCGTTTTCATTGCGGGGACATCGGGGGAATAGCTGCCACGGGGCAGGATGTACGTAATAACTAGCCTCTCTTTTTTCCATCGGCTGGAGGGCCGGTGGCTTTATTCTCGAGGAATAAGCGGCGAAAGGGGACGAAAGGTTACGGCGCGGCCGTTGAAACCGCGTGAGTCTGGCTGTCTCCACTACCTGCCGTTTCCCCCTGCTGGACCGATGCCAGTTTCCAGACGCCAATGCCGGCGCCCAAGCCGATAATCATGAATCCTATCACGATCAGGACGATGACGAAGCGGTTTTGGGGAATCGGGGGTTTGCCCTGTTCAGGCGCCTGTTCTGCCATCATTCTCATTACCGGGGAAGGCTCGTGGGTTGACCCGCCGGCCGCCGTTCATTCTTCACTGGGGCTCGGAGTGATCCGGTAAGCGTCAAAGATGGTGTCGATGCCCTTGATGTTTTCCAGGACCGTGTCCAGCAGCTTGGCGTCCCCGACCTCAACCACGAAGCGGTCTTTCACCAGGTGGTCGCCCGAAGTGTTGCAGTCTGCCGAGATGATATTGACGCCGGATTCGCTCAGGGTGCGGGAAATGTCTTCCAGCAGATGGCTGCGGTCCATCGCCTCGACCTGAAATTCCGCCCGGAAGGCTTTCTCCGAAGTTCCCTTCCAGGCGACATTGATGAACCGTTCCCCTGAGCGATTTTGCAGGTCCCTGGCGTTAGGGCAGTCCTTTCGATGGACGCTAACGCCTTTCCCCAGGGAGATATAACCCACGATCTTGTCCCCGGGGAGCGGCTTGCAGCATTTGGCCAGGCGCACGCCCACATCGCTGACTCCGTCAACGCTGATGCCCAGCTCCCTGGGAGTGGACGTGACAGACCGCTGCCGGGCCGGCATGCTGGAGGACTTTGTCACCACCGAGGGGATGCCGGCCGTTTCGTCCAGGTGCTTGGTGATCTTGGTGAGCACCTGCTGCGGTGAAGTCTTGCCTGTTCCCAGGCTCACATACAGGTCTTCCGCCTTGAGGAAGCCCATGGCGCGGGTCAGCTCGGCGAATGCCGGTGACGCCACGATTTTCTGGCTGGCCAGCCCCTTGCGCCGGAGCGCTTCCTGAAGCAGTTCCCGGCCGATGTGCTCGGAATCCTGGCGCCGTTCTTTCTTGAACCACTGCCGGATCTTGTTGCGCGCCCGTGAAGTCTTGACGAAATTAAGCCAGTCGCGCGAAGGCCCCTGGCTCGACTTTGAAGTGAGCACTTCGACGAAATCGCCGCTATGCAGAGGATGTTGCAGTGGCACAATGCGCCCGTCCACCTTGGCGCCAACGCAGTGGTGCCCAACGTCGGTATGAACCGCGTAGGCGAAATCGACCGGGGTGGAATTGGCGGCCAGGCTGATAACCTCCCCTTTGGGAGTGAAGACGAAAACCTCTTCCTCGAACAGGTCGATGCGCAGTGTCTTCATGAACTCCTTGGGATCCTCGGTTTCACTTTGCCATTCGAGCATCTGCCGCAGCCAGGCCAGCTTGTCGGCGGCCGCCTCATTTGCCTTACTGGCCTTGCCGCGCTCCTTGTAGAGCCAGTGAGCGGCGATGCCGTACTCGGCTGTCTGGTGCATCTTGTGCGTGCGGATCTGGATCTCCAGCGGCTTGCCCTGGGGCCCGATCACCGTGGTGTGCAGCGACCGGTACATGTTGAACTTGGGCATGGCGATATAGTCCTTGAATCGGCCCGGCATTGGCTTCCATAGCGAATGGATGATGCCCAGAGTGCCATAACAGTCCTTGACGCTGTCCACCAGGACCCGCATGGCGGTGAGGTCGTAAATCTCGTTGAATTCCTTGCCCCGTTTCACCATCTTGGTGTAGATGCTGTAGAAATGCTTGGCGCGCCCCTCGATCTGGGCCTCGATGCCAACCTTGGCAAGCTCCGCCTGCAGGTATTCAGCCGCCTGGTCAACGTAACTTTCCCGGTCGGCCCGCCGCTGGGCCACCATCTGCTGGAGTTCGGAATACTTGCGGGGATGAAGGGCGGCAAACGCCAGGTCTTCCAGTTCCCACTTGATACTGTAGATTCCCAGGCGGTGCGCCAGCGGAGCGTAGATCTCGAGGGTCTCCTTGGCTTTCTGGATCTGCTTTTGTTTGTCCAGGTAGCAGATCGTGCGCATATTGTGGGTGCGGTCGGCCAGCTTGATCAAGATGACCCGGATATCCTTGGCCATGGCGATGATCATCTTGCGCAGGTTGTCCGCCTGCTCTTCCTCCTCGCTTTTCAGCGAGACTTTCTGCAGTTTGGTGAGGCCGTCGACCAGGTCGGCTACTTCAGCGCCGAACATCTTCCTGATCGTAGCGACGGTTGTGGGGGTGTCCTCGACCACGTCATGCAGCAAAGCTGCGCCAATAGTGACGCTGTCGAGCTTGAGGTCCGCGCAGATGCGCGCCGTCCCCAGGGGATGGTAGATAAAGTCCTCGCCACTCTTGCGGAAGCGCCCCTTGTGCTGGGCTTTCGAGTAGGTAAACGCCTGTGCGATCAACTCCCGGTCAAAATCGGGATTGTATTCCGCTATGGCCTGGAAAAGATCTTCGAGAGCCGCTTCCTCGGCTCCTAAATTATCACGTTTGGCGACTTGCTCAAGTATTGTAAACACTCCCTGTAAAAAGACTGCACCTGGTTGAAGGTGGGGGATTGCTCCAGCTCGGTCCGTTCCGCGGCCGGCAGCGTCAATATCGGACCCTCCGCGCCATCCTCAACAGCAATCAAGGCCAACTCCTTCAGGACCTGCAGGCATCTTGCCACCAGGGCCGGTTGACGAAGATACTTCCCGCCAGCGAGGAGCAGCCTTTCCGTAGCGTTGTCGAGGGGATAGCTCTTTTCCGCTTTCAGGTGCCGGTAAAGCTTGGCGAGTGGAGTCCGGAGATCGTACTCATGCTCGAGCACCTTTCTAGTAAATTGTACCTCATTAGCACAGTGGAATAAATGAACGAAGGCCTGCGGCGCTCCGCCCGCGATGGCGTCAAAAACGCCCTGGTTGTACGGCGGATCCACAAAAACCAGGTGGTCGAAGAGAGCCGTGAGCTCCGGTGTCGCCGTGGCGGTGGCAAAATCGGCCACCATCAGCACCGGCCGGCCTTCCCGGGCTTTTTCCATCCTCTTCATGATTGTTTCCCTGCCGCAACGCGAACTGGCCAGAAGCACCTGCCTGACGCCGCTGGCAGCGGCAGGCAGTTCCTCAACCAGCTGCCGGCGGCGCCGGGCCACGTCGGCGACCAGCAACAGGATGCTCTGGCCGGTTGTCATCAAACGGCCGGTCTGGCCGGGGATGCTGCCGTAACCGCGGCGGTCCACCAGCCTGTCGTCCAGGCTGTCATGGGAATGGATACCCGCTGGGGCGACACCTGAATCTTCCCAGCCGGTGGGAAGCGGGGCGCCGCTGCTCACCAGCGACCAGAACTCGTCTCCGGTGACGCGGTCCGGACAGTCATAATCACAGCGTCCTCGGCAGGGGCCGGCTGGCGTCTCCGGCTCGAGGGGCCGCGAGAAAATCTCCCGCAGGTTGAGCTGGGGGGAGATGGAACCGCCCCATTCATTCTGCTCCAGGCGGAAGGCCACATCCCAGCGGCTGCTTCCATTCAGTTTTTCCGCCAGGTAACCCTGGCCGAAGCCGATGGCGGTGGAACGGGCGCCCCCGGCCTCAACCCGGCATTGGAGATGGTTGCCGTCGCGGGTGGCGCGTCCGTCCTGGATTGCGGCGCCTGCAGCCAGCAGCTCGACCGAAGGGTTCCCGAGCCCGAAAGGTTCCAGCTGGGCCAGTTCCTGGGCCAGGTCGAGGGTGAGCTCGTGGCCGCAGACCAGGGCATCCACGTAGCGGCTGGGGTGAAGCTCGTCCTTCGTGAGCGCGGCATCGGCATAGTCTGCGAATGCCTGCTTGAATTCGGGCAGCCGGTCCAGCTCGATGGTCAGGCCGCAGGCGGCCCGGTGGCCGCCGAAAGACGCCAGCATCGGGCTCAGCTCCACCAGGGAACCGTGCAGATCGAAGGCAGGGATGCTGCGGCCGGAGCCCTTGCCGTGGCCGTCTTTCTCGGAAACCATAATCACGGGCCGGTGGTGCAGCTCCACCATGCGGGACGCTACGATGCCGATCACGCCTTCGTGCCACTTATCCGAGCTGAGCACATAGCCGCGCTGCTCTCTTTGTTCGGCAGTCATCCGGCCGATCTGCTCCTCGGCTTCGGCCACCATGCGGTTCTCTATCTGTTGCCGTTCCCGGTTGAGAGCGTTCAGGGCGGCGGCCAGTTCCTCCGCCTGCGCGTCCTCCTTGGCCAGCAGCAGTTTCAGGGCGGGATCCGGGTCGTCCAGCCGGCCGGCCGCATTGATGCGGGGCGCCAGGCGGAATGCCACCAGCCCCGCGCTCAGGCGTGACTCGTCCACCTTGCCGATGCGCATCAGCGCCCGAATGCCCGGACGGTGGCTGCGCGCCATCTGTACCAGGCCGCGCTTTACCAGGCTGCGGTTCTCGCCCAGGAGGGGAACGACGTCGGCGATGGTCCCCAGCGCCACCAGATCCAGCTGGCGTTTGAGCAGCGGGGGAAGCTCGTCCGCGCTCATGCCTGCCCCCGTCTCGTCGCCGGCTTCGGCGGCTATCAGACCCTGGGCCAGCTTGAATGCGAGGCCGACGCCGGCCAGTTCCTTGAAGGGGTAGTCACACAGCAGTGGTGAGATGATTTCAGCTTCGGGCAGTTCCCCTTCCACCGGGCGGTGGTGGTCGATGACGATCACTTCCATGCCCAGCTGGCGGGCTTTTCCCAAAACTGAGCGGGCACTGATGCCGCAATCGACGGTGAGCAGCAGAGAGGCGCCCCTGGCGGCAATGTTCTCCACCGTTGCCGCCGCGATGCCGTAGCCTTCCTTAAAGCGGTTGGGCAGGTGATGGCTGACACGGCCGCCCAGTTCGGTGAACACCTCCACGAGCAGAGCTGTCGACGAAATGCCGTCGACATCGTAGTCTCCATGGATGCAGATATGCTCGCCAGAGGCGATCGCCGCCCGCAGGCGGTCGCAGATTGCTTTCATGCGGGGAAACAGGAAAGGTGAATGAAGCTCCCCCAGTGGTGAGAGAAACCGGTGGGCGGATTCCGGTGTGTCATAACCGCGCCGCGCCAGCACGGTGGCCATGACCTCGCTGGTGCCCAGGGTTTCGGAAAGTTTCCTGACCTTGTTATAAGCGAGGGGCGAGGTGTGCCAGCGGGCCGTTCTCATGTGTCCGAATCCTAACAACCGGCTCGGATGGAAAGCAACAGGTTACTGGGGGAATTGTATGAATATAACTAGTTTTTCTGTCATAATGAACTGTGCGCCCGCGAGGCGCAGTCAATTGAGGAGGTGAACAGGATGCTACGCGATCAGGTTGAGGAAGCATTACAGAAGATACGGCCCGCCCTGCAGCAGGATGGCGGCGACCTTGAACTTATAGATGTCACAGATGACGGCCGGGTAAAAATCAGGCTAACCGGAGCCTGCGGCGGCTGTCCTATGTCCCAGATGACCCTGAAGATGGGTATCGAGCAGCGGCTGAAGGAAGAGATCCCGGAAGTGGAATTGGTGGAGGCCGTTTAGGCTTCTGGCTACAGAAATGCAAAGCGGCCGGTCCTACCGGCCGCTTTATTCATGCAACAAATCTGAAGCCGCTTAAGGCCGCGACGGCGGTGGCGGCACGGTGATGCTGCAATGGAACTGTGGACATTCGCGCGTGACGTCCATGACGTTATCCATCTTGATCACCGTTGGCTTGATGTAGGTACTTTTCTTCATCGTTTTCATCCGGCTGGGACCCCCTGCGCTAATTGCTGGCGCTTCGAAGTAGAAGAATTGTACCACTTGTGTATGAATTTGAATAGCCCCCTGACTATTTTTCTTCCTTTTCCGCCTGCGCCTGTTCCATTATTTTCTGCGCCAGGTGGGCCGGCACCTCTTCGTATCTGAGGAAATCCATCGTGTAATCTCCGCGGCCGCCGGTCATGGAACGCAGGTCGGGAGCGTAGCTGAGCATCTCCGCCAGCGGGACTTCGGCGTTCACCTGGTTCATTTTGCCCTTGGGTTCCATGCCCAGCACCTTGCCCCGGCGGGAGTTCATGTCGCCGATGACATCACCCACGTTTTCTTCCGGCACGGTGATGTGTACAGTCATGATTGGCTCCAGGAGGACCGGATTGGCCTGCTCGATGGCCTTCTTCAGCCCCATGGAGGCGGCAATCTTGAAAGCCATTTCAGACGAGTCGACCGGATGGTGCGACCCGTCATAAACGGTGACGCGCATGTCCACGATGGGGCTGCCGGCCAGCTCGCCTTCCTTCATCGATTCGACGACTCCCTTCTCCACCGCCGGTATAAAGCCGCGGGGGATGACGCCGCCGACAACCTTGTCCACGAACTCAAACCCCTCGCCGCGGGGAAGCGGCTCCACTTCCAGCCAGGCATCGCCGTACTGGCCGCGGCCGCCTGTCTGTTTCTTGTATTTCCCCTGCGCCTTGGCCGGTTTGCGGATCGTCTCCAGGTACGGCACGCGCGGCGGTTTCAGGTTCACCTCGGCGCCGAAGCGGCGCTTCATGCGGTCGACAACGACCTCCACATGTACCTGACTCAGGCCCGACACGACCAGCTCGTTGGTCTGCGGATCCCGCTGCACCACCAGGGTGGGGTCCTCTTCCTGCAGCCGCTTGAGAGAGGAGCTGATTTTCTCCTCATCCCCCTTGCTCTTGGGCTCTACGGCAAAGGACATCACCGGGTTGGGGAACTTGAGCGGCGGGAAGGTGATCTGTCCGCCTTCGGCGCAGAGAGAATCGCCGGTGCCGGTAGCCTTGAGTTTGGCGACCGCGCCAATGTCACCGGGACCCAGGGCGTCCACGGGGCTGTTGTCCTTGCCCTGCAGCCTCAGCAGCTGGCCGATGCGCTCCTTGGTCTTGGTCGCCGGGTTATAGACGTTGCTGTCGCTTTTGAGCTCCCCGGAAAATACCCGGATGACATTGATCCGTCCACTGAACGGGTCGGCCAGCGTCTTGAAGACAAAAGCCGCCAGCGGCCTGTCCGCCTTGCAGGCCAGCTGGATTTCTTCCTCTCCGTCGATGGCGGTCACCGGCGCCCGGCGGGCCGGCGAAGGCACCGCGTCCACCAAAAGGTTCAGCAGCAGATCGACGCCAATGTTCCTGGTGGCGCAGCCGGCGGCGACAGGAAAGATGTTGCCCGCCGCCACACCCGCCTTCAGCGCCGCGAAAAGCTTCTCGTTGCTGATCTCTTCCCCTTCCAGGTATTTCTCCATGACGGCGTCGTCGTTCTCGGCGACGGCGTCCATCAGCTTCTCCCGGTATGCCTCGGCTTCAGCCATCAGGTCGTCGGGAACCGGACCTACGCTGGCCTGGCCGCCCTCATAGCGGTAGGCCTTCATGCTCAGCAGATCGACTACGCCTTCAAACTTGTCTTCTGCCCCGATAGGCAGTTGGGCCGCGACCGCTCCCTGTCCGAAAGATTCCCCGAGTTGACTCACTGCGGTTCCAAAGTCGGCCCGCTCCCGGTCCATCATGTTGACGAAGCAGACGCGGCTGACGCCGTTTTCCTCACAATGCTTCCAGAGCCGCTCATGCTGCACTTCCAGCCCTTGGGTGGCGTTCAGCACCACGACGGCGCCCTCGACGACCCGGATGGCGGCGATGGTGTCGGCATGGAAACTGGGATCGCCGGGAGTGTCAAGCAGGTTGATATCGTGGTCGCGCCAGCTTGTGTGGCAGAGGGCCGCGGAGATGGAATGCTGCCGTTTTTTCTCGTCCTCGTCGTAGTCGGCCACCGTGGAACCCTGCTCGATTGTCCCCTGGCGGTTGACAGCGCCGGAGGTAAAAAGAACCGCCTCGGAAAGGCTGGTTTTTCCGGTGCCGCGGTGGCCCAGCATGGCTACGTTTCTGATTTTTGCAGGGTCTGCAGCGGGCATGGGCAACAACTCCTTTGGTTGTAGAAGAGTCCAAGCAGGAATTGTATCCCTAACGCTTACACCTGGCAATGAGGGCAATAAAAGGTCTTGCGCCCCTTCTTTACCATCTCGATCTTGTGGCCGTCATGCGCGCAGGGCTCGCCGGCGCGGCGGTGGACCCTGGTCTGGTAATGCCCATGGTTGCCGTGGGCGTCCCTGAACTCTTCCTCGCCTCCCCCGCTGATTGCTTCCCTGAGGGTGCTTTTCATCTGGCGCGCCAGCTCGCTGAACTCATCGCCCGATAGGGAGCTCACCTTGCGGAACGGACTCAGGCGCGCGTTCCAGAGGATCTCATCCGAATAAGTGTTGCCGATGCCGCCCAGGACGTCCTGGTCCATGAGAGCCGCCTTGAGCTGCTTGCCGGGCGGCAGCAGTTTCCGCAAGCGCTCGGGCGTCAGCGCCGGATCCAGAGGATCGGCGCCGCTTTTCATGACCGGCAGGTGGGTCAGCTCGCTGGCGTGACCCAGGTGAAACTCGCTCAGCTGCAGATCGGTGAACTCCAGGGCGGAGCCGTCGGTGAAATTCCAGGCCACGCCTGCGGTTTCGGCGACCTGTTGTTTGCGGCAGATCGCCAGCGCTCCCAGTTTGTAGTGGAAGGCCATCGCCATGTTGCCGTCGAGCCGGAAGATGAGCGCTTTGCCCTGGCGCTCGATCTCCGTCACCCTGTGGCGGTTCAGGTTGATCGAGAAAGCACGGCCGTCTTCCAGAGGCGTGCGGACAGCCTTCTCCCGCCCCACCACGACGTCGCTGATGGTTTTGCCCTTCACGCACGGCCTCAGTGTCTTTCGGGCAACTTCCAGTTCGGGAAGTTCCGGCAAGGCTACTCCGCTCTCTTGACGCCGTTGGCTTTGACGCTGATGTGCTTGACTGCGGACGCGACGCTGTTATCGGCCAGGCTGATTATATAAAGGGTGCTGTCGCTTGCCGGCGGTGTCGCGGTCACGAACAGGAAGCGGCCATCGGCGCTGAAATCGGCGCCGTAGTAATCAGTGTCCGGTTTGGGAGCCGGCTTGATCGAAGCTACGAGTGTCCTGTTGGCCGCATCCACCTGGAAGATTTCTCCCCGGGCCATCACGTATACAAACCGGCCGTCCAACGAAGTCACCGCCTCATTCAACGAAGCAGCCGGCAGGCTGAGGTAGCCGGTGACGGTTCCGCCCGGCCAGGCCGCGAAAAGGAGGCCGCTGCCCCGGGGGCCGGTCACGGGTACGAACAACTGTGAGCCCTGGATCGACCAGGCCGCTCCGTGCGCCACCGTGTACCCGGGGAAGTCGATCTCGCCCCCGGTCAACCGGTCCGCAGCCGGATCAACGGCCAGGAGGCGGGCCACCCCGTTGGCAGGGGCGCCATCGGCCGCGTACAGCAGTCCGTCAGGACCCTTGACCAGGGCAAGCAACTGGCCGGCAGGCGTATCGATGGTAACCGTGCCGGGATTCCAGTTGTTGCCGTCCCAGCGGAATTTGTCGATTCTTCCGTTTGCCTTGCTGGCGACGTACATGGAGCTGCCATCCGGCGTGACGAACACGTCCGCAGGAGCGGCCGCCGCGGTCTGCTCGACGGTTTTTTCCACGAAGCCGCTGACGTTGTCATAAACACGGATGCTGCCCCAACCAGGCGTCGGGCCGTTCTCGTCGGCAACGTACAGGAGCGCTCCGTGCCAGTCGGCGCTCCGGTCGATTTCCGTCCGTTGCGGCACCGATGTGTCCGGCTCGTAGCCGCAGCCGCTTATGACCGTCAGGGCCGGCAGGCTGAAGGTCAGGAGCAGGATCAGGGACAGCGCCGGGAGCAACCTTGCCCGGAAAATTGACAGGACAGCCCCTTTTTTATTGAGATGTATCACGTCAAGGCCATTCGCGGCGTTTTTCCCGTTAACCGCTGCTTCTTTTGGGAATACTGCTAATGTATTCTATTTGTATGGGTTTATAAACCCGGCCAACGAGAAAGAAGGATTGGGATGAGCGCCAAATGTCCCGGCAGTGATGTCGAGATCAGCATAAAGGAATGCCCCCGGTGCGGGGGGGAGGTGGAGCTTTTCACGGGAGAATCCAGGGCCAAGTGCCCTGATTGCGGGAATTGGGTGAGCAGGGAGCCGGCTTCCTGTATCGAGTGGTGCCCCGGCGCGAAGCAATGTTTCCGGCATGTCTTTGAAGCGGAAAAAGCCGCAGGAAAGGACGGCACCGGAACCTCCTGAGCCCGGCACCAGGCAAAAATGGCGAAAATGCCATTAATTGCAGGAATTTAGGCGGTCACAGGGCCGTTTTTTTCCGTTCTTCAACGACCCATCCCATTTGACAATAGCCTGGCAGGTAATTATTATATGTCCCGCGATTGGCACTCTACATGTTAGAGTGCCAGAAATGGCTAACAGCCGTTCACGAACAGGATCAGTCATTTAAAACCAGAAGGAGGGTTGCATTTATGAATCTGAAGCCACTCGAGGACCGTGTAATCGTGAAGGCGATGGAATCCGAGGACGTTACCGCCAGCGGCATCGTCCTGCCGGACACCGCCCAGGAAAAGCCGCAGCGCGGCAAGGTCGTTGCCGTGGGTGAGGGCCGGATGAAGAAGGACGGCAAGCGCGTTCCCCTTGATGTCAAGAAGGGGGACGAGGTCATCTACAGCAAGTACGGCGGCACTGAAGTAAAGATCGAGGGCGAGGAACTGCTGATCATGAAGGTCAGCGACATCCTGGCCAAGGTTGTCAAATAAGCAGGAAGGGAGTGATACGGTATGGCAAAAGAGATCAAGTTTAAAGAAGATGCGCGGCGGGCGCTGGAGCGCGGCGTGAACATCCTGGCCGATGCGGTCAAGATCACGCTGGGCCCCAAGGGCCGTTATGTCGTGCTGGACAAGAAATTCGGGGCGCCGACCATCACCAATGACGGCGTCACCATCGCCCGTGAGATCGAGATCGAGGACGTTTTCGAGAACCAGGGCGCCCAGCTGGTGCGGGAGGTTGCCACCAAGACCAACGATGTTGCTGGTGACGGCACCACCACCGCGACCCTGCTGGCCCAGGCGATCGTGCGGGAGGGCATCCGCAACGTGGCTGCCGGTGCCAATCCGATGGCGCTCAAACGCGGCATCGAGCAGGCGGTCGATGCGGCCGTGGAAAATATCAAGCAGCAGGCCAAGGAGATCCAGGGCAAGGAAGACATCGCCCGGGTGGCCACCATTTCCGCGGACGACCGCGTCATCGGCGATACCATTGCCGACGCCATCGAGAAGGTGGGCAAGGACGGCGTCGTCAACGTCGAGGAAGGCCAGACTTTCGGCATGGACCTGGAGTTCACCGAAGGCATGCAGTTTGACAAGGGTTATCTTTCCCCTTACATGATCACCGACCAGGAGCGCATGGAAGCGGTGCTGGAGGAACCCTACATCCTGATGGCCAACCAGAAGATCGGTGCGGTCCAGGACCTGTTGCCGGCGCTGGAGAAAGTCATCCAGGCCGGCCGGCCCCTGCTGATCATCGCCGAGGACGTGGAAGGCGAGGCTCTCGCCACCCTGGTGGTCAACAAGCTGCGCGGCACCTTCACCGGCTTGGCCGTCAAAGCACCAGGTTTCGGCGAGCGGCGCAAGCGGATGCTGGAGGACATCGCCATCCTCACCGGCGGCGAGGTCATCAGCGAGGAGCTTGGCCTCAAGCTCGAGAATACCACCATCGATCAGTTGGGCAAGGCCCGCAAGATAGTGGTGACCAAGGACAATACCACCATCGTCGACGGAGCCGGCTCCGCCGATGACATCAAGGGCCGCATCAAGCAGATCAAGAATGAGATCGAAGCGACTGACTCTGATTTCGACCGCGAGAAGCTGCAGGAACGCCTGGCCAAGCTGGCCGGCGGCGTGGCTGTGGTCAAGGTTGGCGCCGCCACTGAGACCGAGATGAAGGAAAAGAAGCACCGCGTCGAAGACGCCCTCAACGCTACCCGGGCCGCCCTGGAAGAGGGCATCGTGCCCGGCGGCGGCGTGGCGCTCATCAACGCGATCCCGGCGGTGGAGAAAGTGAAGGCCACCGGCGACGAAGCGACCGGCGTGAAGATCATTGCCCGCGCCCTGGAGGAGCCACTCAGGCAGTTGGCCGACAACGCCGGCCTGGAAGGCTCTGTGGTCGTGAACCGTGTCAAGAACGAGAAGCCGGGCATCGGGCTCAACGTCGCCGACGACAAGTATGAAGACCTGGTCAAGGTCGGTATCATCGATCCGGCCCTGGTGACGCGTTCAGCGCTTCAGAACGCAGCCTCGATCTCCAAGAACATCCTCACCACCGAGTGCG
>JAJYIN010000206.1 GCA_021790075.1 Actinomycetes bacterium
GTAAGTAGACAACTTGACCTTGGGCCGGTTCTGTCTGAGCGCCTTTTCCGTGCGCCAGAATATCTGCTCGTACTCGCCTTCCCGGTTCTTGTATTGCTTGGTGAGGAAGAGGAAGTCACAGCGCTTGTTCTTGGGGCGGTCAAGGACCACCGCCAAGCGGCGGCCGTAGCGCTTGAGCGAGATCACGGGCACGCGCTCGATCTCTTCCTCCGGCGGCTCCCAGTCGCCGGTTTCCTCGCGCAGGCAGAAGATATTCCCCTTCTGGCCGGGCCATTTGTCCTGCACCCGGAGGGCCAGCAACAGCTTTTCGCCCTGCCGGATGGCGAGGCGGTAAGGGAATTTTTGGTTATCGACTTTTTCCAGGGTAAAGAGGGTGACCATGGGAAGCAATGGCTGGCTCTATCTCCTGTATCCTATCATTCGAACAGGGAGACCGCGCACGCCGGCCTGAAGACTTTTCGCGCCGGCGGGCGTGATATACTGGCTTCCGCACGGCAGCTCGCCCTGCCACACCCGGAAGCAAACCTGTCAGGAGCCGGTATTGTCTGCAAAATTGCCGCGAACAACCTCCAAACCGGAGCCGGCCGGGCTTGACTTCAATCCGCAGTTTCGCCAGGCGCTGGACGCAATGGAGAACTCCGGCGCCAACATCCTGATCACGGGCCGCGCGGGCACCGGTAAATCGACGCTTCTGGAGCATTTCCGCTCGGTTACGGACAAGCAGATAGTCGTGCTGGCGCCGACGGGAGTGGCGGCGGTGAACGTGTCGGGCCAGACCATCCATTCCTTCTTCCGGTTCCGGCCCGATGTAACGGCCGAGAAGATCAAGGCGGTGAAAAACCCGGTTTATAAAAAGATCGGCGCCATAGTGATCGATGAGATCTCAATGGTCAGGGCCGACCTGCTTGATCTCGTTGACCTGTTCCTGAGAAAGAACGGCCCGGAGAAGGACGCGCCGTTCGGCGGGGTGCAGATGATATTCATCGGCGACCTCTACCAGCTGCCGCCCGTTCTGACCCGGCAAGACAAGGAAGTTCTGGCAAGACGCTACGAGAGTGAATACTTTTTCGACTCGGACATATTCCGCGAGGTTGATTTTGAGCTGATTGAGCTGGAGAAGGTTTACCGCCAGACAGACGATTTTTTTATCGGCCTGCTGAACGGCGTGCGCAACCGCAGCATCACCGACGCGCAGATCGGCATGATTAACGCCCGCCTGGCGCCGAGTGAAGAGCAGTGGCCGGAAAACGCCATCCACCTGACAACCACCAACGCCATGGCGCGCGAGCGCAACGAGCAGCAGCTGGCGAGGCTGAAAGGAAAAACATACACCTTCGCAGCCACCATGAAAGGCGACTTTGATCAGAAGAGCGCTCCGGCGGACCTGAAGCTGAAGCTCAAGAGGGGCGCCCACGTGATGCTGCTCAACAATGACGCAGATGGACGCTGGGTCAACGGCAGTATGGGCGTCCTCAAGGACATCGAGGAGGAAGTGCTTCTGGTCGAGTTGGCCGGCGGCGGTATCGAAGAAGTGGAGCCGGTCACCTGGAGCCGGTTCCGCTACGTGTGGGATGAGAAAGCCAGGGCAGTCAAGTCCGAGACCATGGGCAAGTTCACCCAGTATCCGGCCAAGCTGGCCTGGGCCGTCACCATCCACAAAAGCCAGGGCAAGACCTTTGACTCTGTCGTCGTCGATATCGGCCGCGGCACCTTCGCGCCGGGGCAGCTCTACGTGGCGCTGTCGCGCTGCCGTACGCTGGAGGGAATCTACATCAGGAAGCAGATCAAGAAGTCACATATCTGGCTTGATTGGCGGGTAGTCAAATTCATCACCGGTTTTCAGTACAGCCGGTCCGACGGGCTGCTGCCACTGGCTGACAAGATGAGTCTGGTTGAACAGGCCATCGCCGATGGCTCTTTGCTCGAGATGACGTATCTGAAGCCGGACGACACCAAATCGCGGCGGAAGATCAAACCTTTCTGCGTTGAAGAGATGGAATACCGCGGCCGGTCGTTCACCGGGCTGAGGGCTTATTGCCTGGAGCGCCAGGCGGAGCGCAACTTCCGGGTTGACCGGATACTGGAGTTGGCAGTGGTGGAGGGGGAGGCTTGAGGCTCAGGGACCGGCTGTATCCGGCCTGAGGCCAAGACGAACCCGGGAAGGCCATTGTTTCACGGCAAAGACCTCACCACCTCGATAGTCTTATCCCCTGGGCGATGACATTCAAGCGCTACCGCTGGCGGAGCTGGCGCGTTCAACGTCTGCGGTTCGGGGCTGAAGGTTAACTGCATATCCGGCGGATATCACATCCGCCGGATGATGCAAAAAAGGGGAGCTTCTGCCTACGCTGCGCTCTTGTTCAGCGGGCCGACAGTCAGCTGTAGACCCAGCGGCTCCAGCAGACGGTTCAGCATCTGCTGTGTCGGGTTGTATTTTGGATTGATGGCTCTGAGAAGATTAGGACTTGCCATGCCGGTTCTTTCCGCATATTCCTTCACCCCATACGCACGCACCACTTTACCGAGGGCCACCTGCAGTGAAACACCCTCATCGAGTGACGCCATGATGAATTCGCGCGCGAAATCGGGATCCCTCAGGTCCTGCGCGAGACCCTCATTCCAGTCATTGCTTCTTCTGGTCATGCCCAACCTCCTCGTTCCATAATCTCTGTGCAAACTTGATATCCTGGCTTTGACTTCTTTTTGAACCACCACAAAGCAGGAGAATTATCACAGCTCCCTCGAAGCCGAAATAAATGCGGTATCCGGGGCCAAAGTCGAGCCGGGCCTCATAGACACCTGCTCCGACAGATTTATAATTGCCCAGATTTCCGGTCTCAAATCGTAAGACCCGCGCCTGGATTCTCGCGCGCGTGACCGTATCCAGGCGTGCCAGCCACTCCCTGTACGGGCTCTTGCCGTCGCTAAGAACGTATTCCCGCAACTCGCGGGGCTTCACCGGCTTCATGCCGTAATATTATCTTATATGATAATTATCGGCAAGGCCGGGAATGACTGGTGGGGCCTTTCATTCAATCCGGAAAACCTTCATAACCTCATCACGACTCTTACAAAGCCGGTCTGCTTGAGGCGCATGCCCGGAAAAAGAGTTTTTGGGCATTTAGATATGACAATCGGCACACAATGTGATAAAGTGGGTTATGAAATATTTCGTCTGGGATAATGACAAGAACGAGAAACTAAAAGAAGAGCGTGGCATCTCGTTCGAGGAGGTCGTCTTTCACATCGAAAGAGGTGACATCCTCGATATTTTGGAACATCCAAATCAGGAGAAGTACGGGAATCAGAGGATTTTCGT
>JAJYIN010000021.1 GCA_021790075.1 Actinomycetes bacterium
TGGAGGAAACAGAGATAGTGATTGAAGACGATGTCTTTCCTGCTTGAAAGCCTGCGGAAATCGATCAGGCCTCTGGGCAGCGTGGCCGTCGGTTTCTCCGGCGGCGTAGACTCTACCGTGGTGGCGGCCGCAGCCGTCCTCGAGCTGGGGCCGGAAAATACCCTGGCGGTCACCGGCCGTTCGGAGACGCTGCCGGAACGGGAGCTCAAGGAGGCGGCGCTGCTGGCGGCCTCTCTGCATGTTCCCCACGCAGTCATAGAGACCGGTGAACTGGAGAAAGCGGAGTTTTGCGCCAATCCCACTGACCGCTGCTATCACTGCAAATCCGATCTCTGGAGCCGCGTGCGCGAGCTGGCGGCCGGGCGCGGTCTCAAGAACGTCGCCGACGGCGTCAATGCCGATGACCTGGGTGATTTCCGGCCCGGCATCGAGGCCAGCGACGAGGCCGGCGTGGCGCATCCCCTGGCTGAGATAGGGGCAGGCAAGGACCAGGTGCGGGGACTGGCCCGCGAGCTGGGGCTGCCGAACTGGGACAAGCCGGCCCAGGCCTGCCTGTCTTCCCGGTTTCCCTACGGTCAGGAGATTACTTCGGCGGGTCTGAGGCGCGTGGAGATGGCCGAGGAGTTCCTGCGGGAATTGGGACTGAAGGATCTACGGGTGAGGGACCACGGCGGCGTCGCCCGTATAGAAGTGCCCCCGGAGATGCTTTCGCGTATGACCGGGGACGGCAGCCGCCTGAAGATCGTGCGCCGCTTCCGGGAGCTGGGTTTCGATTACGTCACCGTGGACCTGGAAGGACTGCGCAGCGGCAGCATGAATGAGATTCTGCGGCGCACCCGGTCCTGACGCCCGCCTTAGAATCTATCTCAAATGGCGTGTCCTGCTGCAGCCATGGCCTTTTCGCTCGCCCTCGCAACGAATAACCTTTTGAGACAGATTCTTACTCCACGAAGGAATCAAGGAACTCGACCTCGATGCCGACTCCCCCCAGGTAATCAAAGGCTTTCTTGAGATTTTCGTCCTCACCGCTGATCTCGAGGACCATCCAGCCGAATTTCTCGTCGACATTGGCGCGGCGGATATTGGGGACGACATCGAAGTCTTTAACCAGATGATAAATTATTGGTTTTTTGATGAGTTTTTCCGGATAAGTCAGCTCGACCCGCTGCGTTTTCATATGCGCGCTTCCTCCTTGAGGGTGCTGCCGGGGATAACGTGATTCTGCTAATATTGAATTTGGATAGATACTATCGTTATGTTGGCGCAACTTCAAAGCAGAGAGGCTGATTTTTAGCCATGGGTATCGCCAGAAAAGCCGGAACTCTTTTTTTGGCCGCTATCGGCGGCGGCGGTTACCTGTGGCTGAACCGCAGCGGTGAGCTCAACCGCACGCTGAAGGTCATCAAGAGGGATGTGGCTGCCATCCGTGATCGTGACCCGGCCGCCACCAGCATGCTGGAAACGCTAACCTGTTATTCTGGCCTGCACGCCATCCTGCTGCACCGCATGGCGCATTTCCTCTATGAACAGAAACTGCCGGTCGTGCCAAGGATGATATCGCAGCTTAACCGCTTTCTCACCGAGATCGAGATTCACCCGGCGGCCTCGATCGGCGAGGGCTTCTTTATCGATCACGGTTCAGGCGTAGTCATCGGCGAAACCACAGAGGTGGGCGACAATGTCACGCTTTACCAGGGGGTCACCCTGGGCGGCACCGGCAAGGAAACCGGCAAGCGCCATCCCACGCTGCATGATAATGTAACCGTGGGCGCCGGCGCCAAGGTGCTGGGTTCCGTGACCGTGGGCGAAAACGCAAAGATTGGCGCCGGCAGCATCGTCATCCATGACGTGCCTCCCAACTCCACGGTGGTAGGCAATCCCGGCCGGCCCGTGCGCGAGCGGGGCCGCAAGGTAGGCGCTTCCGATCTTGACTGGACACACCTGCCCGACCCGGTGGCGGACGCCATGCAGTCGCTGGTGCGGCGGGTGGTTGAGCTGGAGAACGAGTTCAAGACCGCTTTCCCGGAAAAAGCAGCTGAAATCGAGCGGGCCCAGGAAGAAGGCGAGCGTGAACTCGACAGGGTGTTTGATTATTATCATGGATTGGGAATTTAACCGACAACCAACATCTGGAGTGTGAACAGGAATTGAGTAAAGTAAGAAGGCTGGTCCTCGACGTTCTCAAACCGCACCAACCCACTATCCTCGACCTGGCGGTGAAGCTGGGGGATCTGGAGGGAGTGCAGGGAACCGACGTGGTTCTCAACGAGATTGACAACAAGGTGGAAAATATCAAAATAACACTGGAAGGGTCCCATATCAACTTTGATGAAGTGGCGGCGGTGATTCAGGAAACCGGAGGCAGCATCCACAGCATCGACAAGGTCTCCACGGGCAGCGAGCTGATCGAAGAAGCCAACACCCCGCAGGACATCACGGCCCGCTGGATGAGGTGATTCTGGGTTAACCCCCGCCCTTGAAACTTCCCAGTATCCGCACCCTTCGTGAGTACCACCGGATCGCGCGCGTCGGCGAGATCGTGCGGCGCTATTTTGCGCTTAACGCCTTTGACGGCGTCCTCACGATTCTGGGCGTGCTTGTCGGCAGCTATTTCGCCAACGTCCACAGTACCGGCTCCATCATCACCCTGGGGTTCACAGCGTCATTCGCCATGGGGCTTTCCGGGTTTTACGGCGCCTATATGACCGAGCACGCCGAGCGCAGGCGGGCCCTCGCCGAGCTGGAAAAATCGACGCTGAGCAGCCTCGAGGACACGGAGATCCAGCGGGCTTCCACCTACGCTACGGTGGTGGTCTCGTTCGTCGACGGCGCTTCGCCTTTCGCCGCGGCGGCCATCGCCATCTCCCCTTTCTTCTTTGGAAGCTCCTTTGACATCAAATCGGAGTTCTATGCCGCCTTCGCGCTGGCGTTTGCAGAACTGTTTGGTTTGGGTGTTTTCCTGGGTGTGGTATCCAGGGAGCGTATCGTCTATTCCGGGATCAAGATGGTGACCGCCGGCGTCCTCTGCATGGTGGTCGGTTACCTGCTGCGCGGAGCGGCGGCCTGACATGCTTCCCCGGGCTGACATAGACAGCCTGCTGGCAGGGCTGAACGAGCCTCAACTTAAGGCAGTGACGCATCCCGGCGGCCCCTTGCTGGTCCTGGCCGGCGCCGGCTCGGGGAAAACCCGCGTGCTCACGCACCGGGTTGCCTTCCTGATCGCCGCCCAGGGGGTAAAGCCCCACGAGATACTGGCCATCACGTTCACCAACAAGGCGGCCAACGAGATGAAGGACCGCATCGAGGCGCTGGTGGGGCCCATTGCCCGCACGATGTGGATCAGCACCTTCCACGCCGCCTGCGCCCGCATCCTCAGAAAAGAAGCGCAGCAGCTGGGTTACCGGCAGAACTTCACCATCTACGATGCCGGTGACCAGGTGCGCCTCATCAAGCGCTGCCTGAAGGAGCTGGGCTTCGACCCCAAGCGGTTCCCCCCCAAGGGGGTGCACGCCGTCATCTCTTCGGCGAAAAACCGGCTCCTGCACGCCGATGAGTTCGGCGACATGGTGGAAGGGTTTTTCGACAACACGGTGGCCAAGGTGTATTCCGTCTATCAGCAAAAGCTCTTTGCCAACAACGCCATGGATTTTGACGACCTGCTGATGCGCGCGGCAGACCTGTTCCGCCAGTTCCCGGACCGCCTGGAACATTACCGCCGCGCCTTCGGCCATATCCTCGTTGACGAGTATCAGGACACCAACCACGCCCAGTACGTGCTCGTGAACATGCTGGGGCGCGACCATCGTAACGTCTGCGTGGTCGGCGACGATGACCAGAGCATTTATTCGTGGCGCGGCGCCGATATCCGCAATATCCTCGATTTCGAGCAGGATTATCCCGAAGCGACGGTGATCAAGCTGGAACAGAATTACCGTTCCACCCAGACGATCTTAAGCAGCGCCAACGCCATCATCAGCAACAACCGGGACCGCAAGAGCAAGGAGCTATGGACAGCGCTGGGGCAGGGTGACCCGGTAAGGGTGGCGGAGGTCGAGGACGAGCATGCCGAAGCCAGGTTTGTGGCCGGGGAGATCAACCGCCTCGAGCACGAGGAGGACGTCAGGCCTGGTGAGGTCGCCGTCTTTTACCGTGTCAACGCCCAGTCCCGCGTACTGGAGGATATCTTTGTCCGCTACGGGATCGACTACCGGGTGGTGGGCGGCACCAAGTTTTACGAACGGGCCGAGATCAAGGACGCCATCGCCTACCTGCTGGTGCTGGAGAACCCGTCGGACACCGTCAGTTTTGGTCGCATCGTCAATACGCCAAAGCGGGGCATCGGCCAGGCTACCGTCGCTGCGCTTAACCGCTTCGCGGACGTGGAGGGCGTCAGCCCCATGGAGGCAGCGGCGCGGGCGGCCGAGATCGCCGATCTGCGGCCGGCGGCCGTGAGTGCGCTAAAAGGGTTTGCCGGTCTGATGGCCGGGCTGGCTGAAACGGCGGCCGCAGCGCCGGTGGCGGAGATACTGGAAGAGGCGCTGTCGGGCTCCGGTTATCTGGAGGCGCTTAAGGCGGAACGCACCATCGAGGCGGAGGGGCGTATAGAGAACCTGATGGAACTGGTGGGTGTGGCGGAAGAATACGACCGGCGGGCGGTCGAAGGCTCACTGAGCGGATTCCTGGAAGAAATTTCCCTTTATACCGACGTGGACAAGCTGGCCACGTCGGAAGAATCCGTGACGCTCATGACGCTGCATAACGCCAAGGGCCTGGAGTTTCCGGTGGTTTTTATCATTGGCGCCGAAGAGGGTGTCTTCCCCCACTCCCGCTCGCTGGAGGAACAGAACCTGGAGGAAGAGCGCCGGTTGTGCTACGTGGGCATGACCCGCGCCATGCGCCGCCTCTATTTCAGCTATGCCGCCACCCGCAACCTGTACGGCGCCCGGAATTACAACATGGGCTCCCGCTTTCTGGCGGAGCTGCCGGACAATCTGGTGGAATTTGTCTCCTCGCGGGGCAGGGCCGCCGCGCGTGCGGGAGCCGTGGTGCAACCCGCCGGGGAGTTGGAAGCAATGGTCCCTGATTTCTTCCATGCGGGCGACCGGGTGGTCCACGCCGCTTTCGGGCCGGGGGTCGTCACCGGGGTGGAACCGGGAGGCGCGGTGGCCGTCAGGTTTGACGCTGACCGCAGCGAACGGAAACTGATGGTCGAGTACGCACCTCTGCGGAAAGTCTGAAACGCCGGGGCCGCCAGGCGCCGCGGTAGCTTGAGGCGTCAGGAGCGCGCGTGAAAGCCGGACGCTGGCTCTACCGGCAGTCCCAGGATTCCATTTCCATCTTGTGGCGAATCGCCTCCATGGCGTCTTGCCCTTCCTTGAGATTGACCCGCTCAGATTCAAGGCTGGATGGTTTCAGGCGGAATATCCAGCCTTCCCCGTAAGGAGCTTCGTTCACCAGCTTAGCGTTGTCCAGGACCGCCTCGTTCAGCTCGATGATCCTGCCGGACAGCGGGGCATTGATAGGACCTACGAACTTGCCGCTCTCGATGATGGCGACGCGCTTTCCCTGGGAGACGTCTTCACCTACCTTGCGGGGCCGCACGTAGAGGATCTTGCCGGCGACATGCTGGCCGACATCGGTCAGCCCGGAGGTGATATTGCCATCGTCGTCAAACCGGACCCACATCTGGTCTTCGACGTCGTAAAAAAAACCCTCCTCGGGGAAGTTGCATCCATCTATCTCAGCCATTTGTCAACCTCCAGCGCAGAACTGTCCCAGTCGGATGATTCTATAATTCAGCTTTCGACGCCGTATTCCTGTCAGCAGCACATATCCGAGACGCCGCTGATGACAAAGCCCCGATTGTCGTTGAAGTCGATGGTGGCGTCTTTCAGCCAGCCTCCGGCTTCCTTGTCCAGGAAGACCTTGAGGCCGTCCTGCTCCAGGGTTTCGTCGCCCCTGGCAGCGTTTTCGGCTATGCCCATAGCCAGACTCGGGCTTCAGCCACCCGGCTTCAGGTACAGCCTGACGCCGAAGTCGGCGTAACCCTGGTTGTCGAGGATGGCCTTGAATTGATATATGGCATTGGCAGTCAGACTCAGCAACTTGGTTCCTCCATTTTCTGCCTTTTTACAAGTCTACAGCACTTTTGCCTGCAGCTCTAACCGCTGAAGCTCATTGGGATTGGGACGCCGCGGCTCGTAAGCGGTTTGTGAAGCTGTTGTCATCCCCTTTTACTACCCGTCCGGTAGGCCAGCGGCGTCCGGCCGGGACTTGAGCAGCGCCGCCAGCTTCCGCCGGTCGGCGCGGACTTGAGGATCATCGTCGAGCCAGCCCAGCAGCATCGCCAGAATCGGCATCGCATATGGATTCTGTTTGCGGTCGCTCAGCGCATAATAAGCCCAGCGGCCCTCCTGGCGGTCACGCACCAGGCCTGCCTTTCTGAGGACAGCCAGATGGCTGGACACCGTGGATTGGCCTGTGCCCAGCACCTCCATGAGCTGAAGCACGCTCAGCTCTCCCTCTTCGAGCATCTTCAGGATTCGGGCCCGCCCGGGGTCGGCTGCCGCCTTCAGGACTTGAGAATAGTCTTGAAGCAAAGTGATTTCCAGACTCATAACGGTATTTAACGATGCGTCATTCATGCCAAAGAAAACGCATCGACATCGAGCGATATGTTATCAGCCGGCCTTGCGGAGGGCAAGCATCATTTCCTTTATTTCCTCTGCCGCCCAGCCGGCCGCCTCGGAAATGGTCGGGTGGATATGCACTGCCTGGGGACGCGCCAAAGCGTCCACTTTAAGATCGGACCCGATTGCGATAACCGCCTCATGGATGACCATGTCGGCGCCGGCGCCAATGATCGAAGCTCCCATAAGCTTTCTCGTTAGCCGGTCGGCGACCAGTTTGACGGTGCCCCGTGTCTCCCCCATAGCAACGGCGCGGCCCAGATCGCTATAAGGATAATGCCCGACCACAACGTCATGACCGCGCGCACGGGCGGCCGCTTCGCTGACGCCTGCACTGGCAACCGGAGGATCGGTGAATACCGCTCTGGGCACGACACGGGAATCGGCGCGTTGCCAGTGCGGCTCTTCTGTGGTGGAATTATGGCCGGCTATCTCACCCTCGTAAGAAGCCATGTGGGCCAGCATGGGTTCTCCGGTGACATCGCCGCAGGCCCATATATGTGGTTGTGAGGTCCTGAGCCGGTTGTCAACCGCCAGCACGCCGTCGTTGGCCTCAATGCCTGCCGCCGGCAGATTCAGACCCTCCAACTGCGGCCGCCTGCCGGTCGCGACCAGGATCTCATCTGCCGAAAGCACGGCGCTCCTGCCGTCCACTTCGTAACGGACGGTCTTCTCACCTCCGGGGAGACCGGACACCTGGGTGACAGTGGCGCCCGTGATGCATTCAATATCCTCATCGATGAAAGCTTCCCGGAGGATGGCGGCAATTTCCGGGTCTTCACTGCCAAGCAACTGGGGCAGCATCTCGATGATTGTTACGCCGGTTCCCAGGCGGGCGTAAATCTGCGCCAGCTCGCAGCCCACCGCCGAGCCTCCGATGACGATCATCTGCCGGGGGTGCCGGTCGGGAAACAGAGCTTCGTCACTGGTCCAGAAGCCCGTCTGCGCGAGGCCGGGAATGGAGGGCACGCTGGGAACGGAACCGGTGGCAATGATGAACTTCGACGCCTCAATCTCGCCATTGTCAGTGGTTACCCGGTGGGGAGAGGTGAACCAGGCCCGGGTGTGAAGGAAATCGACACCCTGCTCAGCCAGGCTCTGCTCTTCGCCGGAGAGGCTCTCCACGATTCTGTCCTTGCGTTCAAAGACAGCCTTGAAGTCGGGTATCACCGGGACCGCGGCAAGACCGAATTCCGGGAAACGGCGGCCCAGATGCGCTATTTCTGCGGACCTGACCAATGCCTTCACGGGCACGCAACCGCGGTTCAGTCAGGTTCCACCCGCCTTGCCTCCTTCAGCCAGCGCCACGCTGGCGCCGCTGGCAGCAGCCTTTTTGGCCGCGTTCATGCCGGCGGTGCCGCCGCCGATGACCAGAACGTCATAACGCTCTTTCATACCACTGTTGTACCCGGGGAAACGATAGGCAAACAGGACGGCGCGCAGTGTGAGCGGCTTGTCAAGTGACACCAACTTTCCCGAAGTTAGGTGACAGCAACTTTCCCGCACCCGGCATGGGGTTTACTCCAAGAGAATCGCGGAAAGAAAAGGCACAGGGAATCCTGGATGCTCAGAAAGCGGAAGCAGGAGAATGAGCTAGAAATACATCACGCGATCGACCTCGAGGGTAAGGTCGATGATGGCCGCCGCGCCCCGCATCTCACAGCCGTCGATGAGGTCGTCGATGCCGAGGCCTTCAGCTTCCAGAGCCTGGGCGCAGACCAGAAAATTGACGCCTGACTTTCGCGCCCGGTGCAGCCAGGTGGCCAGCGTGACCCCGCTCCCTGGAACCAGCTCGATGGCGTCGCCCGCGCCTCTCGTCAGTTGCGTAACGCCTTCCATCGTAAACCACAGATATACCTTCATGTCCATGGCGGCGGCGGTGGTGGCAAGGTAAAGGGGCGCATAAGTGCGCTTGGGCTCCCTGAGCCCGCTGGTCTGCATGATGAGGATGGATTGATCTCCCTCTGGCATGACGGCTCCTTTGGAGGTCAGGAAGAACCCACCGGCGGTCAAGCGATTGATGCTTTTTTATTATCTTCCTAATGTTTCCGAAGCGCAACGGGTTTGTCGACAAAGGGTGCGGAGTCACCCGCGGGTCGAATACTGTGACACACGTCATTCCCGGTTTTGACCAGCCTCATGGAGCATTTCCCGGTTTTCGGGAATTATTGAAGTATATGCATCTTGAGAAAGCGAGGAGGCAATGCAATGAGTTCCGGTCCGGGTGAGGAGACGGCGCAATTTCGAGAGTCTTTGAGGAATGTAACGCCGCTGCGCCTCCACGAGCCCCTGGCAGCGGCGCTGGGTGCCCTTGTGGACGGTGATATCGTCGAGTTCGAGCTTACCGACGTGGTGAAAGCGGCCGGCCACGCCTGTCCATCGGTTACCGGAGCGTATCTCGCGGTCAGGGAAGCGCTGGCGCGCCTGTATGGCGATGAGACGCCTGTGCGCGGCGGGATTGGCGTAGTCGTTTACGGGGAACCGGACGAAGGGGCGTACGGGGTCATGTCCCAGGTGATGGGGATGATCACCGGAGCTGCGCCCGACACTGGCTTCAAGGGTCTGGGTCCGCTGTACCGGCGCCAGGGCCTGCTTGAGTTCAGCCGCGAGAAACCCGACCCGGAGGCAGCCTGTTTCCTCTTTTTTCGCCTGGACACCGGCAGGTCGGCGCTGGTTAGATTCCGGCCCTGGAACATCCCCTTCTCGCCGGAGAAGGCTGCCAGGCTGGCGCAGCTGATGGAGAAGGTCCTGGCGGGGACCGCTGAGGTGGCAGAACGGCACGAATTCGGGGAGTTGTGGCAGGCAAAGGTTACGGGGATGCTGGCCGGGGACCGGATGGAGGACTGGCTCACAGTGGAGGAGGCGTGAGCCGGGAAGGTCCGCCTTTACCCGGGGAGGACGTGGTTCCGGCAACGGCAGGCAGGCGTCCAAGGCTGCTGGTGCTGCCCCGGGAGCACGGCGCCTGGGCCATGATGCTGGCGCCATACATTATCGGGGCCGCAGCGGCGGGTTATTCCTGGCTGCTTTTGCCGGGGTTGGCTGCCGTGCTACTCCTCTTCTTCAGCCGGCCGCCGCTGGCGCTTTTGCTCAAGCGCCGGAGCCGGCCGCGCGGCCGGGGCGCCAGCGCGCGCCTCTGGCTCAATTTCGCTCTCCCTGCCGCCTCGGGCCTGGGCATTTTCGGCATCCTTACTGTGGCCGGCGGCCTCTGGTGCCTGCCCGTATTCGGGTGCGCCGGCCTGATCCTCTTTTTCATGCACACGCTGGTGGCTCAGAGAAGCCGAGAACGCTCGGCGGCCGCCGAACTGCTGGGGATCGCCATGCTGACCCTGACGGCGCCGCTGGCTGATTACCTGGGACGGGGGTCTCTCACTGGAGAGGCCGCGGCGCTGTGGCTGCTCTGCCTTGCCTATTTTGGCGCCAGTGTATTTTACGTGAAGATGAAAGTGGCTGCTTCGATTAAACGGGGAACCCGTCTGGAGGCCGGCGGCAGAATGCCGCTGGCCGCGGGAAGCCTGGTCTACACGATTGCCATGCTGGTGCTGGCGGGCGTGCTCGCGGCATCCGGCTGGGCCCCGCCACTGGTCCTCCTGGCCTACGCGCCGGTTGCCTTTTACGGCGCCTGGAGCTTCATTTTCTTAGGCCCCCGCCTGAGTATCAAAAGGGAAGGGGCGGTGCAGACGTTACTGGCGCTGTCTTTCACGGGGCTGATGATTCTGTCCTACCGGGTGTGACCCCTACCACGAAAAAAGGGCGGGTATGTTCACCCGCCCTTTACAAGGTGCGTCAACGGGCTCAGAAAGACAATGTGATACTGGCTGCTGACGCATAATCCAGGTAGGCCGCCGCCCCTATCGACTCTTCAGCCTCAGGGACTAGGTCCTCCCGTTTGATGCCCATCATAGCCATAGAAGGTTCACAAGGCCATAGCTTTACTCCACCCTCATGGCAGATTTCGATGAGTTCGGGAATTGTTGGCCAGTTTATCTTCTTAATCATGCTTTTCATCATCGTGGTTGCCATTGCAGTCATGCCTGGTATCGCACCCACAATGTTTGGCACTGGCATGGGCATGGCCGGATTCGCAAGTGGCGCAACCTTGAGCTTGGCATACTTGCTCTTCTTAAGTACGTCTATCCCATACAATGTGAAGAAGATGCCAGCTTCCATATCCATAGTAATTGCGGTACTTGCCAGGATTAACGGCGGATACGCCATATCCAGCGAACCTTTTGTGGCAATGATTGCTAAACGATCTGCCATTTAATTGATCACTTTCCTTTCCGTACGAAGAAGTGGAAAACCTCACCGCCGTCCTCTTCGCTAAAGCCGAGGAATTCATGGCCGGCCCGCTTGGCCCAGGCCGGCATGTCGCCCTTGGAGCCGGCGTCGGTGCCGATGATCTCCAGCACCTGGCCAACTTCGATGGAGTCAATGGCCTTCTTGGCCTTGACCACTGGCATCGGGCAGCAGAGGCCTTTCACATCCAGCACTGAATCGGGTTTTACATCTATCGTATCTCCCATTGTTCCTCCCAACCGGTTGGTAGTGAATATTGGACGAGCATTTTCAGGAAAAGTTTCAAAACTTCAACCAATATTCATTAACATTATTATATAACGATTTTATTATACAATTACAGCGATTGCCCTTCTTGTAACACCTCCCCCGGGTTAGCGGTTTAAAGCTGGAGACCACGGCTCCCGCACGGCTAAGTAAGTCGCCAGCTGCTTCCTGATGGACTGTATGTCGCCGGTATCGATGACGAGCGGGTTGCTGAGGCCGTTAATAGCGCCGCCGAAGGAGAGGCCGCAAATGCATTTCCCCTCCATTCCAGGGCAGGCGCAGGCCATGAAGGGACGTCCTGAACCGACGAGCTCGTCCAATGGCAGACCTGCCAGTCCGAAACCGGTTATACGGTCATCCTCATCGAACTCCATCCGGTTCCATGAGGCCAAGCCATAGTTTATCAGGAATCGGCCCAGTTGTACGCGTCGGAACTGGCCGGCGGGGCAGGAATTAGAATCATGAGGATGAAACGGATGCAGGCACGAGACGCCCCCGAGTTCATGAACACGCTGGACGGTTTCCATCATCTGCCGCTCGGTCTCCCCCAGGCCCGCGATCAGGTGACAGCTGAACCTGCCGCGGCCGAAGGTGGAGGCGGCCCGCTCGAGTTCCAGCCAGTATCGCTGCCAGCGGTGCGGTCCGCCGACCCCGGCGCCGCGGTCCCTGTCAAAGAGCTGCGGCGCCGCGGCGGCGACCGCCACCGCCACATGGTCCGCGCCGGCATCCCTGAGCAACTCGAGATCGCCGCTGTCCATCACCGTTGGATTCAGGAGCAGGGAAACCGGCAAGCCTGGTTCCGCAGTGAGCTGCTCGACCAGCGTTAGCGTATCGTCGACGGCCCGGGGGTGCGTAACCATCGATATGCACAGCCGTGCCAGACCCTTCTGCTTCCGGGAGGCTGCAATGATCTGCGGAAGCGGATAAACCGGCAAACGGCCGCGCTCCTGCGCCGGCCCGTCCGCGCCATCGCCGCCATGCCCGAGGCCGCAATAAGAACAGGAGGCCAGGCACCTTTCCGGATAGGCGAGGATGAGGTTGAGACAGCCGCTGCGCGCGGCCGCGCCCGAATTATCCGGTGTCAGGCCGCAGACCTCAGCAGCTATCGGGCTGAGACGCACATATTCAGGGCTATGGCCCTCATTGCCGGCAGTGTATTTTCCGATAGCATTCAACATTCGAACGAACCGGTCGGGGTCGTTCATCTTAAACGAACCGGTTCAGGGGTGGCATCAACGGCGCCGCCGAAGACGAATAATTGTAGAACCTGGAGATGGCAACGGCAACCTGGTTTTGATTTTTGCTTTCTGCGGGAAAGGCGCGCTGATATAATCTCTGCAGGCAGCAAAACTTACTGAAGGGATAGTAATGATCAGGAAACTCGCTTTAATTGCCGGCATTGGGGCGGTGCTGCTATCAGCTATCTTCATCCTGGCGGGGTGCGGCGGTCTTCCGGACAACGCCGCTGCGAAGGTCAACAACGTCATCATCACCCGCGACGACGTCGCGGACCGCATCCGCGTCATCAAGGGCCTCGAGCCGTCGCAGGTCCCCTCTGATCCATCCAGCGACGCCTATAAGCAGTTTCAAAGCGGTGTGGCCCGGCAACTGGTGGCCGAGGAGATGCAGAGGCAGGAGGCCGAGAAACGCGGCATCACCGTTTCTGACGATGAGATCGAGAACGCCCTGAAGCAGGTGGTGGAGGATAAATACCTGGGCGACATCAACAAGATGCAGGACGACTTCACCAAACGGGGGATCACGATCGACGACCTGCGCGCGCAGCTGAAACGGCAGCTGGAGTACCAGAAGCTGCTGAAGCAGATCAAGGATGAGGTCCCGGTGACTGATCAGGAAGTGCGGGATGCCTACATCGCCGCCAAGAGCACGTTTGTACAGCCGGAGAAGAGGCAGGTGCGCCAGATAGTCCTGCCAGACCAGGCTTCGGCCCAGTCGGTGTTCCAGAGGGTGCAGTCGGGCGAGGACTTTGCGACGCTGGCAAAGGAACTCTCTATCGACAACGCCACCAAGGCCAACAGCGGCCTTGTAGGGCTGGTGCCCCAGTCATCACTGCCGCCGGCTGTGGCCAGCGTGGCTTTCTCGCTGGCGAACGGCAGCGTGTCGCAACCGTTCAAGGGCGATCTGGGCTGGTATGTCATCAAGGTGGAGCTGATCACCCCGGCCGTCAACCAGACGTTCGACCAGGTGAAAGACCAGCTGGCCGCCAATTTGGCCAATCAGCACCTGGCTGCGCAGTGGAAGGATTATCAGCAGAGCCTGAAAGACAATTACACGGTGGAGTACGCCGGCGATTATTCATATACGTCGACTGGCATTCCCGCCGGTACTGCCCAAGGCACGGGTTCCACCAGCGCCGGGCCGGGCCAATAGCAAAATCTCTTGTAGTAAAAAGTACCATTGGGGCATTTTGGGGCAAATGAGCACAAGAGGGGCAATGCCGCCTGCCATTGAAATCCAGGGACTGACCAAGGTGTACGGCGCCGGGGAGGACCAGGTCACAGCCGTAGACAACCTCGATTTGACGGTCGAGCAGGGTGAGGTCTTTGGTTTCCTGGGGCCAAACGGCGCCGGCAAGACCACCACCGTGCAGATGCTGATGCAGATCGTCTTCCCCACATCCGGCAGCGCCAGGCTGATGGGAAAACCGGCCGGAGATGTTAAGACAAGGGAGAAGATCGGATACCTGCCGGAGAAGTTCCAGTTCCACGCGTTCCTGCGCGCCGAGGAGTTTCTGGATTTCCATGCCCGCCTGTACGGGATGGAAAATCCTCGTCGCAAGGCCCGCGTCCGGGAAGTGCTGGAACTGGTCGGCCTTAAGGATAGCGCCCGTTCCCGTATCCGGACATTCTCCAAGGGGATGCTGCAGCGCATCGGCCTGGGGCAGGCCATCATCAACGATCCTGAGCTTCTGATCCTGGACGAGCCTACATCGGCGCTCGATCCGATGGGCCGCCGGGATGTGCGGGAACTCCTCAACCGGCTCAAGGACTCCGGCACCACCATTTTCCTCAATTCTCATATGCTATCCGAGGTGGAGATGATCTGCGGCCAGGCGGCCATAATGAATCACGGCAGGCTCGTGCGACTGGCGGACATGGCTTCTCTCACCCGGCCCTCGCACCAGGTGGATGTGAAGGTGGAAGCCCTGCCCGATGCGGCCATGGTCATGATCGAGAGCCTGGCCAAACAGGTGGAATTCAGCCGCGATTCCTGCATGACCGTCACCCTGGACAGGGAAGAGCAGATTACAGAGCTGGCCGAGATCATCATGAAGAGCGGCGCCAACCTCAAGGAGTTCACTCCCCGGCGGCAGCCGCTCGAGGATGCCTTCATCAAGGTGATAGAAGGTGAAGGATCATGAAAACCTGGACGATGGCCCTCTTCACGCTCAAGGAGACCGTCAGGACAAAGACCATGATTGCCGGTCTGGTCGTCAGCTTCCTGTACCTGGCAGTGACCCCTGTGCTCAGCTCCACCAGCGGTGGCGGCGCCATCGTCGGTGAGATGGACAAGGCCGCCGCCAGCATCGATTTCCTCAACTTCGCCCTCACGGGACTCAACTTCATCGGTATATTCCTGGCCATTTTCACCACGTTGGGGACGGTCTATTCGGAGGTTGAACAGGGAACGATTCTGACCGTCGTCACCAAGCCGCTGGAAAGGCGGCAGATCATCTACGGGAAATGGCTGGGACACTCTCTGACGATGATCATCTATGTTCTCCTGATGGGCGTGATGCTCTGGATTCCGGCAGCCGTTGACGCAGGGGCCGTCTGGAGCTATTTTCCCGCCCTGGGCCTGGTATGCCTCAATGTCGCCACCATGGTCAGCCTGACCATGCTCTTTTCCGTCTTCGTGCCTGTGATCGCCAATGCCATCTTTGTCTTCATCATCTTCATCCTCACGGCCAACCTGAGCGTGGTCGACATCATCAACCGCATGAGCGACAATCTCATCGTCAGCATTGTGGCTGCGGGTTTGAGGCTGGTGCTGCCGGTCAGTGAAGTCACGGACCTGGCGGGTTCCCTGATGCGGACCAGGGCGGCCGAAGCGGCGATGGCGTCCAACTCGGTGCTGGTCCCGCGCGCCTGGTCATTTGCCTACGAGATCGTCTACATGGGGGTGCTGGTGGTCCTGTCTGCCAGGATCTTCAGGAAGCGTGATCTGGTATAAGCCGCCGGTAGGCCTCCAACAGGCCGAAGCAGCCGGTCAGCATCATGTCGCCGAGGGGCGCGGCGAACTCCAGGCTGAGGCGTCCTCCGGCCACTGACTCCCGCCGCGGGCCGGTAACAGGCAGCGGCGTCAGCCCGTCCAGCTCGACCGGCCCGCTCGGGGGGATGCAGCCGTGGCCTCCCTCAGAGAAGACCTCGTCGTCGCTTAATTCAGCGGCTGCGAAGCGCCTGATCAGCTTTTCAAACTTTTCCCGGTCAAGCAGGCTTGTGTGGTGTTCCACCAGTCCCTGGATGGCGCCGTTCTCGACCAGCGCAGCCAGGGTGTGGCCGTTGCCGACGTTGACAGCCAGCATCGGGCGCTGGTCAGGGCGTGACAGCAGGGCGCCCCACAAGGCGGCCGGTCCCGTGTCCATCATCACCACATGGGGCACCTGGCCGGCCAGGAGCGAGGCCGTTGCCTGCATCCTGGTGTAAGGCGCGGGTATTTCCGCGGCGGTCCAGGCGAGGCTGCCCAGGGATGGATCGCGCCCCAGTAGCTCGCGCCAGAGCCGGAAACGGAACTTGCGGTTGCTGGCGCCGGGACTGAAGCCGTGGTCCTGGACGGCGACGCAGGCGCCGTCGAACCGGGGGTCGACGCCAAGGCCGGCAAGCGCTTCCATGAGCCGGGGCATATCCAGGTCTCCGCTGAAAATAGGAATGCTGTGCGCGGGCCCGGCGTCCGGATCCTCGATGATGACGACGCCCCAGGAGCGGACCTTGTCCAGATCGTCATTGAAGGTGAATGCGGCGCCGCGACCGGCGTAAAATGGCAGCCCCGCCGCGAGGTGCGCGCGCAGGGCGGCACCTGACGGGCCGCCGCCCATGGTCACCCCCGTCATCACCACCGGCAGTCCCTGGGAGGTCGCCTGCCTGATGGCTGCGGCGACCTGCTGGGTCCGGGAAGGTATGACCAGCTTGGGACAGTTCTCGATCGGCAGGCTATCGTCGTAGACAAGGATG
>JAJYIN010000207.1 GCA_021790075.1 Actinomycetes bacterium
AATCATCAGGATCATCGCGTAAAAGACCAGCAGCACAAGGTGGCCGGCGGCCAGGTTGGCGAAAAGTCGGACGGAGAGCGAGACCAGCCGGAATATCTCACTGATGCCGTGCAGAAAGAATAGCACCTGTTTAAGCACCGGTGGCGCCGTCGCCGGCATCCAGCCCTTGAAGTAACCGACAGCGCCGTTGGCGCGGATGCCGGACACGTGCGTCGAGATGAAGGTGATCGCCGCCAGGGCGATGGTGACGTTGATGTTGGCGGTAGCCGCGTAGGTTTTGAACTCCGGAATGTCGTTGAAGCCGGCGGCCAGGTTGAACGGCAGCGGGATCAGCCCGATGATGTTGCTGATCAGGATGAACAGGAAGAGGCTGGCGATATAGGGAAACCAGGCCGCCGCCGCGTTGGCGGGCATGACGGCGCCCACGAGGGTATCGCGGATGTATTCGTAAAGGCCTTCGAAGGCGGTCTGCTTGCGGCTGGGAAGCACCCGCGCCACCCGTGCGATGGCTATGCAGATGATCGCGGTGATCGCGGCGCCGATCCACAGGTAAAGGACCACCTTGTTAATTGACATGTCGATCGGCCCCAGGTGGAACTCGAGGTGATGGCCGCCGATATCGACGGGATGGAGCGCATCGGTAAATTCGTCAGCAGGGTTGAGCGGTTCGCTCATGCCTCACCTCCCGAGGAAGAAGGCACGCCCCGGGCTTTCAGGTTCACAAAGATCTCCAGGCCCAGGAAGACAGTATAGACGGCCAGGAAACAAAGCGCCGTGGCCAGCAGATGATCCGGAAGGGCCAGGGCCACCAGCAGCAGCCCCAGGCCGATGAGGCCAAAGCGGATGAGAAAACTGAGTACGGCCACGCCGGCGGCGGCGCCGGCCTTGAGACGTCCGATCGCCTGCAGGAAGAGCAGGGAGATGGCGTAATTCATGATGAATATCGCTGAGGAAAGCAGCCACGGCACCAGCAACTGATGCACGAACAGCAGGGCTGCGATGGCGACCAGCGCGATCACCGTCATCAGGGTTGCCAGTTTGCTTACGGTCAAGCGATACCTTTCTCGCGGGTATGAAACGCGGGGGCTGTCACGCCAGACCTGCTCCGGTATTGGCGCCCGAATTACGGACCCCCCGCAACGGCCGGCTGCGAGGCCGGGCCGCGGCGCCAACAATATGCACCGGGCAGACGAGATGCCGCCAGACCGCGGGCAGCTACGTGGAGATCTTGTAGACCCCGTAAAGGCCCGCGGCGAAACCTCCAAAGACACCGAGGATCAGGAACAGTGGAGTCGTGTGCAACAGGTAATCCAGTCCCAGACCGCAGACGGTGCCTATAAGAACCCCGCCCAGCAGGTAGAAAGCTATCCACTCCCAGCTGGCGGAGTTTCCAAAGAGGCGACCTTTTGGTTTTGCCTTCTTGGGAGGCAATAAAAAACCGCGTCAGTATATCACGGCCAGTAACAATGCGACAAGAGTTACTAGCAATGGTTTATATTACCTTAAACGGGCGCTGCGTCTAGTCCTTATTTTTAATATTTCCAATAAGTAAACCAGATACAAACTCACCGCTATGGCCACGCATGCTAATATCACCGTTACAAATCCCGGCGCGAAACGCATGGAAAGGGCCAGCGAGCTCATCAGCGTGCACCAGGCGTAAAGGATGAGGACGGCCTTTCTCTGGGAGAAGCCGATGTTGAACAGCCGGTGGTGCAGGTGCCCCCGGTCGGGCCGGAAGATGGAGCGGTGGTTCTTCACCCGCCGCATGATCGCGAATGAGAGGTCGAAGATGGGAACGCCGAGGATCAGCAGCGGAATCACCAGGGTGACCGCCGCCACGCTCTTGAGCACGCCGTGGACGGTGACCGCCGCCAGGATGAAGCCCAGCAGCATCGAGCCGGAATCCCCCATGAAGATGGAGGCGGGATAGAAGTTATGCCTCAGGAAGCCCAGGGTGGTGCCGGCCAGGACCGCCGCCAGGATGCCGGCCCCGGGCCTTCCCAGCGAGATGGCGATGACGGCGAAGGTGCCGGCGGCGATGGTGCAGACGCCGGCCGCGAGGCCGTCCATGCCATCGATGAAATTGACGATGTTGATCAGCGCCACCACCCATATCAGCGTCAGCGGGATCGCCAGCGCCACCGCCAGATTTACGGTGCCAATGTATGGCAACGAAAAATAGTCTATCCGCATGCCGTAATAGACAAGACAGCCGGCGGCGATAAACTGCCCGGTGAACTTGACCAGCGGACCGGTTGGCCGGAAATCATCAACTGCGCCAAACAGGGTGATGATGGAGGCGCCTACCAGCACCCCTTTCATCTGGTCGGTGAGCTGCAGGAACAGCAGCGCCGGGATGATGAAGCCGAAGAAGATGGCCAGGCCGCCGAGCCGGGGAATCGGGTCTTCGTGGATCTTGCGCGCGTTGGGCTCGTCCATGGCGCCCATGAAGCGGGCAATGGAGCCGACGCTGGGGGTGACTATGAAGACGATGAAAGCCGCCATCGCGAAGGCGATTATCGCCACCTTGGTGGTCCCCACTATCGGAGTCTCGATGAAATCCAAATTATCCGCCTGTTTTGTGCAGCTTAATGCCCGCTTCGGCGAAGAACCCGGCCGCCAGGTCATCCGGATAACCCTCGTGGAAATATACTTCCACGATGCCGGCGTTTATGATCATCTTGGCGCAGAGGGAACAGGGCTGGTGGGTGCAGTAAAGCGTGGCGCCCTCGATCTTGACTCCGTGGAGCGCCGCCTGGGCGATGGCGTTCTGCTCGGCATGGAGCGCCCGGCACAGTTCGTGCCGCTCCCCGGACGGGACGCCCAGCTCTTCCCGGAGGCAGCCCACCTCGATGCAGTGGACGATGCCCCGGGGGGCGCCGTTGTAGCCGGTGGAAAGGATCTGCTTGTCCTTGACGATAACCGCCCCCACCTGGCGCCGCATGCACGTCGAGCGCGTGGCCACTGTCAGCGCGATTTGGAAGAAATACTCGTCCCAGGACGGCCGGTCTGCCCGGCGGGGAAGCGGAACCGCGGTCAGCATCTCGTTTTTGGGCTTCTTGCTCTCCATAGCCTCGGCTCCCTCGGTGAAACTCGATTAACTAGCCTAAACCACCCGGGACGTCAATTGCAAGACGGCCCGGTCGAGGCCCGGCCCGGTCGAGGCGGCACAAGGTCCAGCCGCGGCAGAGCAACGGCCCGCGCCCGGCGCACCACGCCAAAAGGGCACGAAGTCTGGCTGCGGCAAGGCAGCTGCTTCATCCGGGCCCGAACGCTCAAGGGGCGGCGCCTGCGGCGCCGC
>JAJYIN010000208.1 GCA_021790075.1 Actinomycetes bacterium
GGCCATGTGCTTGATGGCATCGAAGATGCCCGGTATCGAATCCGGCACCGGCAGCACAAAGCAGGCGGACAGCAGCCCCAGTTCGGTGCCCGCGTTCATCAGCGTGGGGGAGTTGGGGATGAACTCGCCGGAAGTCATCACCTGGTAGAAGATCTCTTCGCTGGCGCCGGCGTCTTCGCCGTAATCAGTATCCGCGGCGGCGACATGGCGGGCAACGCGGCGGAACAGCTCGCCCGGCGTCTCAACCGGCCTGCCTTCGTCGTCCTTGATCAGGTAACGTTTCTTCAGGACGGTCAAAGCGTTGAGCGGCAGCTTCAGGTCATCGGTGACGCCCAGGAATCTCTTGGCGGCGCGGATGTCCGCGTGGCGCCGCCGGTAAGAGATGTAAGTCCTGGCCACCTGGGGCAGCCCCCCGGCGATGAGCACATCCTCGACGACGTCCTGGATCTCTTCCACCGACGGCGTGCCGCCAGCATGGTTTTCCTCCAGCTTCCGGATCGCCGCCTGCGCCAGCGATGCCGCGACCGCGCCGTCCCGCGTTCCCACCGCTTCCACCGCCCGGGAAACGGCGCGCCGAATCCTCCCGGGATCGAACGGCGCCAGGCGGCCGTCGCGCAAACGTATCTGTGTGATTGGCGGGGTGGGCATGAGCGCTTTCCGGGCAGGATTCAATCTGTCAATGCATTTTTCTTCTACCCCTCTACAGTTATATTGAACCGGAATATCTTGCCCGCAACGCCAGTGACGCAGTACAATACTCGGGAGAAACGAGTTGCCGTTCAGGTTCGCGCGGGCAGGGAAATCAATGGGAACTATGACGGTTCTGAGAACGGAAGGTAATATATGTCTTTATTTCTGGAACTCTCCGAAGAGCTGGAGTGTACGGAATGCGGGGTGCTTTGTGAAAAAGTCATCTATCCCGCCAACTGCTTCGACTCCGGCTGCAAGTACATCTACTCTTACGATGAGGATGACAGCACCTATTTTGGCTGTCTCTACAAGGTCTTCGGTGTCGAGATCGACCTGGCAGGCTTTCGTGAACTGGAGAAGCGCAAGGGCGGCTTTGGCGCCGTCAAGGTAGTCCGGCCGCCGCTGGAGCGCTGCACGATCACCGTCGAGAAGGCCTACAACCGCGAGCAGGGGGAGGAATCCTGCCGCCAGATGCTGATCGACCGCTACACGCCGCAGGAGGACGAATCCAGCAGCGTGCCTCGCTAAACTCGGGGACACAATACTGATTTTTTGCAGGCCTTTTTCAGTCAGGAAAGGGCCTGCGCTGTTTGTTCTCTGGCCAAAGGCAGTTCTGCCTCGGCTTCGACATGGTTTTTCTGAAGCATTACGCGCTCCGATTAGCAAATTGCCCGCAAATAAATGGTATTGTGTCCCCGAGTGAATATGGACCGGGCGCATTTTGAAAAACTGGTGGAAGAGGCTCTGGCGAAACTGCCCGCGAAGTTCGCCGAGCGGCTGGAGAACGTCTCCATTCTGGTCGAGGACTGGGCCACACCGGAGCAACTGGCCAAGGTCGATCTGAAGGAACCTCACCACCTGCTTGGCCTCTATGAGGGCATTCCGCTAACGGAGCGTTCACGCGGCTACTATGGCGTGCTGCCCGACCGCATCACTATCTTCCGCATTCCCATCGAGGAGATGTCCGCCACTGACGATGACATCCGCAACCAGGTGCGCCAGACGGTTATGCACGAGCTGGGGCATTTTTTCGGGATGAGCGAGGGCCGGCTCAGGGGCGACGGGATGGGGTAGCGGGCGAGCCGCCCATCCGTCGGGAGGGCGCGATTCAGCAGGGGAAGTTTTCAATCGGGTGAATAACGAGGAAGGATTCACTATGGAGGCGGAAGCACGGACGATCGATCTTCTCAATCAAATCAGGGAAAGATCCCCCCTCATCCACAACATCACCAATTTCGTGGTGATGAACAGCTCCGCCAACATCCTGTTGGCCGTCGGCGCCTCGCCGGTGATGGCTCATTGCCAGGCCGAGGTCGAGGAGATGACCTCGTTCGCCGGCGCTCTGGTGCTGAACATCGGCACCATCCAGGAGGACTGGCTTCAGTCCATGATCGTCGCCGCCCAGGCGGCCAACTCGCGGGGTATACCCGTGATACTCGATCCCGTCGGCGCCGGCGCCACCCGGCTGCGCACCGATGCCGTCAAGGAGATCATGGCCAGTTCGTCCATCTCTGTGTTGCGGGGTAATTGCTCCGAGGTCCTCTCACTCGCCTCTGATGTCATCAAGACCAGGGGGGTTGATTCCTCCCTGGCGATGTCCGCGGCGACGGTTGACGCCGCCAAACAGATGGCTGTCGAGAACGGGTGCGTCATCGCCATCTCTGGGGAAGAAGACCTCATCACCGATGGCGAGCGGGTCTACCGGGTGGGCAACGGCCATCCGGTGATGGCCAGGGTGACGGGGACCGGCTGTGGACTCACCGCCGTCACCGGCGCCTTCTGCGCCGTGGCGGATGGAGACCTGACCACGGCCACGGCGGCGGCCTTCGGCTACTACGGTCTCTGCGGCGACCTGGCGGCGGAGACGAGCGACAAGCCGGCCAGCTTCCAGATTGCCTTCATTGATCGCCTGTATTCGACCGGGAGACAGGCGATCGAGGGACGGCTTAAAATCAAGGCGGTCTGAACGCGAAAAGGCGGACATTCCTGGCGATCGGTGAGGACGTCAAGACCGCAGATGCGCATCTTTCTGCGTGCATTTCCCGCTACCCTCCGATAAAATCCCCCCATGTCCCCTGCGCCCCATGAG
This sequence comes from Actinomycetes bacterium, assembly GCA_021790075.1. GTDB lineage: Bacteria > Actinomycetota > Thermoleophilia > BMS3ABIN01 > BMS3ABIN01 > JAJYIN01. The sequence continues at coordinate 2,780 of JAJYIN010000208.1, forward strand.
TCCAAGCTTCCCCCGCGTGAAAGAGTCTTCTCAGGAATGCGGCCTACCGGCCGTCTGCATCTGGGCCACCTCCTCGGCGCACTCCCCAACTGGGTGAAGCTGCAGGAAGACTACGACTGCGTCTACTGCGTCGCCGACCTGCATGCGCTCACGACTCGCTATGACAGCGTCGCCGGCATGAAGAAGGACGCCGTCGAGATGGTCGCCGACTGGATCGCCGTCGGCATCGACCCGGAGCGGAGTATTATCTTCCGCCAGTCGGAGGTGAAGGCGCATAGCGAGCTGGCGCTGCTGCTCGGCATGCTGGTGCCGGTCTCGTGGCTGACACGCGTGCCTTCCTACAAGGAGATGGTGGGCGAGCTGGGCGAGCGGGTGGCGACCCTCGGCTTCCTCGGCTACCCCGTGCTGCAGACGGCGGACATCATCCTCTACAAGGCCAGCCGCGTGCCCGTGGGCGAGGACCAGCTCTCGCACCTGGAGCTGGCGCGCGAAATTGTGCGCCGCTTCAACGG
>JAJYIN010000209.1 GCA_021790075.1 Actinomycetes bacterium
GCGCCAGCCGGTGCGGACGCCGCTTCAGACCGGCCTCAAGTCGATCGACTCGATGATCCCCATCGGCCGCGGCCAGCGCGAGCTCATCATCGGCGACCGCCGCACCGGCAAGACGGCCATCGCCATTGACGCCATCATCAACCAGAAGGGCCAGGACGTCGTCTGCATCTACGTCGCCATCGGCCAGAAGGCCTCCAACGTGGCCAGCGTGGTGGCCAAGCTGGAAGAGTTCGGCGCCATGGAATACACCATTGTGGTCGTTGCCTCCGCTTCCGAGCGGGCGCCGCTGAAATACCTGGCTCCCTACGTGGGCACCGCCATGGGCGAGTACTTCTGCTACAACGGCAAGGAAGCCCTGTGTGTCTACGATGACCTTTCCAAGCACGCCGACGCCTACCGGCAAATGTCGCTGCTCCTGAGGCGGCCTCCCGGGCGCGAAGCTTATCCTGGCGACGTCTTCTACCTGCACTCCCGCCTGCTGGAGCGGGCCGTCAAGCTCAGCGACGGGCTGGGCGGCGGTTCCTTGACGGCGCTGCCGGTGGTGGAGACGCAGGCCAGCGACGTGTCGGCGTACATCCCGACCAACATCATTTCCATCACCGATGGCCAGATCTTCCTCGAGCCCGACCTTTTCTATTCGGGTGTAAGGCCGGCCATCAACGTGGGCATCTCGGTCAGCCGCGTGGGCGGCAATGCCCAGATCAAGGCCATGAAGAAGGTGGCGGGCAAGCTGCGCCTCGACCTGGCCCAGTACAACGAGCTAAAGGCGTTTGCCCAGTTCGGCTCCGAGCTGGATGCGGTCACCCAGGCCCAGCTGGCCCGCGGCGAGCGCATGGTGGCGGCCCTCAACCAGGGCCAGTACGTCCCCATGCCGGTGGAGGAACAGGTCGTGGTCCTTTACGCGGCCACGCAGGGCTTCCTCGACACCATCGAGGTTGAGCGGGTTCCCGATTTCAACCAGGATCTGATCGCCCGCGTGCGCAGCGCGCACCCGGACATCCTGGAAGCCATCCGCGATGAGAAGGACATTTCCGACGACACTGACGCCAAGCTGCGCGCGGCGCTGGAGGAATACCTCAAGGACTTCAGCCCCGACCACGAAGAGCTGAACCTGCCGGCGGCGGCAGAGTAGGTTACCGGAGGAATGGCTGCCTTTCGCGACATAGCACGCCGGATCAACTCGGTCAAGAACACGCACAAGACCACCCGGGCCATGGAGATGGTGGCCGCCGCGCGCCTGAGGCGCGCCCAGGCCCGCATCGAGGCCTTGCGCCCCTACGCGGAGCGCATGATCGAGCTGACGCACGAGGTGGCCAAGCACACCGAGGGCGGGGAGCAGTTTCCGCTCCTGAAGGTCCACGAGGAAGAGAAGCGGGTGGGCATCGTCATGCTGACCGGCGACCGGGGCCTGGCGGGGGCATTCAACGCCAACATCCTCCGGCGCGCCATCGAGCTGCACGACCGCATCAGGGCGGAAGGCAAGGAAGTGGCGTGGATCGTCATCGGCAAGAAGGGCGTCGGCACCATGCGGTTCCGGGGCTACGAGCTCACCGACTCGGTCCAGGGCATTACCGACCGGCCCAAGTACACCGACGCCGAGGCCATCGCCCATCAGATCGTCAAGTTCTATGAGGCGGGCGGGCTGGACCGGGTCTACCTGGTTTACAACCATTTCAAATCGCCCATGGAGCAGGTGGTGACCGAGCAGGTAATCCTGCCGCTGGGCGAAGAGGTGGTCACCACCGAGCCGGAGGCGGAGGGCGAGCACCGGATCGAGGGTGATTTTATTTATGAGCCCAGCGCCAACGCCATCCTGCATGAACTGCTGCCGAGCTATGTCGATACGACCATCTACCGTGCCCTGCTGGAGTCGACCGCCAGCGAGCACGGCGCCCGCATGACCGCCATGCGCAGCGCTTCCGAGAACGCGGAAGAGATGATCGAGAAGCTGACGCTGTCGATGAACAAGGCGCGCCAGGCGTCGATCACCCAGGAGATCCTGGAGGTCGTGGCCGGCGCCGAAGCGCTGGGATAACAAATTTTTGAGATCTGATTTTACTTCTGTCAACGAGGATTGGTGAGGTCATGAACACAGGAACCATAGTCGAAGTCATCGGCCCGGTGCTGGATGTCAAGTTCGAAGAACAGCTGCCGGCCATTTACAACGCCCTGGAGATCCAGGTGCCGCAGGAGGACGGTACGAGCAACCGCCTGATCGCTGAGGTGCAGCAGCACCTGGGGGACAACAAGGTGCGCGCCGTGGCGCTGGACTCCACCGACGGCATCGCCCGTGGCCTGCAAGCGGTCGACCAGGGCGCCCCCATCAGCGTCCCCGTGGGGCAGCCTACTCTGGGCCGGCTGTTTAACGTCACCGGCGACGCCATCGACGAGAAAGGTGAGGTCAATGCCGAGGAAAGGTGGCCGATCCACCGCGAGGCCCCGCCGTTCGAGGACCTGACCCCGACTGAGGAGATCTTCGAGACCGGCATCAAGGTCATCGACCTGCTGGCCCCGTACGTGAAAGGCGGCAAGACCGGCCTCTTCGGCGGCGCCGGCGTGGGCAAGACCGTCCTCATCATGGAACTGATCCACAACATCGCCAAGCAGCACGGTGGCGTCTCGGTCGTTTCCGGCGTGGGTGAGCGCACCCGCGAGGGCAACGAGCTCTACGGCGAGATGACCGAGTCCGGCGTTCTCGACAAGACCTGCCTGGTCTACGGGCAGATGAACGAGCCGCCCGGGGCACGCCTGCGCGTCGGCCTGACGGCGCTGACGATGGCCGAGTACTTCCGTGACAGGATGGGCCAGGACGTGCTCTATTTCCTCGACAACATCTTCCGCTTCTCGCAGGCGGGTTCGGAAGTGTCGGCGCTCCTGGGCCGCATGCCCTCCGCCGTGGGTTACCAGCCGACGCTGGCCTCCGAGATGGGCGAGCTGCAGGAACGCATCACCTCGACCAAGAACGGTTCCATCACCTCGGTGCAGGCGGTCTACGTCCCGGCTGACGACCTCACTGACCCGGCGCCGGCCAACACTTTCGCCCACCTGGACGCCACCACCGTCCTTTCCCGGGCCATCGTGGAAAAGGGCATCTACCCGGCGGTAGACCCGCTGGATTCGACTTCCCGCATCCTGTCGCCGGCCGCGGTCGGCGAGGAACACTACGCCGTTGCCACCCGTGTGCAGGAGATCCTGCAAAGGTACAAGGAGCTGCAGGACATCATCGCCATCCTGGGCATGGACGAGCTCTCCGACGAGGACAAGCTGACCGTTCAGAGATCG
>JAJYIN010000210.1 GCA_021790075.1 Actinomycetes bacterium
TGCCGCTGGAGAGGTTTTTCAGCTTGATGACATTGCCGTCCTCGAGCCAGGCGACCAGCGCTCCCGCCACAGCGGGACTTTGCTGGGATGCCGGGCCCGTGGCCACTGACTCTTCCAAACCTGAGGCCAGATTTTTTAAATAAATATCAGGGCTTCCATTGCGGTCGTCCTGCCAGGCAATAATATCGCCATCAAGAGACGGGCTCGACTGGTTGCTGTAACTGTTAGTCACCAGTTGTGCCTGGCCGGTGGCAAAGTCGTAAACCTCAACGTGGGTTGTGGTTGCGGTCTCATCCGTCCAGGCCACCCGGTTGCCGCTGGCAACCGGATGAACCTGGTCCATGACCTTGCCTTCCAGCATCTGCTCCTGATCGCCTGCCTCGGAAAGGTCCCGGTAATAAATGTGGGTAAACGCGGGAGTGAGCCAGTCCCTGGCCTGCCAAAAAACGCGGCTGCCGCTGACGGCCGGAAAGTCAGGGGAAAGGTAGGTTCCCAGGCTGACGCGCTGCTCTGCACCCGTAGTCATGTCTTTTAAGTAGATGCTTTGCACGGGCACGCCCAAGTCATTGGTTCGGTTGTCGGTCCAGACAACCCTGGAGCCGTCAATGTTAGGGTTCCATTGCTCGTCGGAGTTAGCAGATACCGGAATTGCCGATTCATTCAAGAGGTTCATCCAGTAAATGTTCTGATTGCCTGAACCCGAATTGACCCACACCAGACCGTAACCGCTGACCTTGGGGGCCTGCGGCTCAGCCTGAGGATCGCCAGTGGCCAGTTGCTGGGTTGCCGGCCCGGCATGCGCAGCGCTCCCGGCAAAAGCGAAAATCAGAATTGCCACAAGAAAAGAAAAGCTTAACTGCCTGCTTTTTTTCCCCATCTCTTCATCCCCTGGTTGTTTTTCATCCCCTTCACGTGCTCCCGATTGCTTGTCCGCAGCATTTGGGAATAAAAAAAGCCCCACAGGCTTTGAATGCCCGTACGGCCATCTTGACCATGCTTCCCGCCTCTCATAAGCCGGCAGCTATTTTTCATTGTAAGCATAGTAAACGTATAAGTCAAATTTGTCAAGAGGCCGAATTGCCTCACCAGAAATCTACTCGAATTCGGGCTCTTGATTTTTACGATTGATGTGATATTATTCATGGCCTAATAGCGAATCGTACGGTGATTCCATCATAAAAGAGGCGCTCGAGGCGGGCGCCGCAGATGTCCGGTAGCGGCATCAGGTCCAAAGACCTGTTGCCGTTTTTTTTATTCCATCGAGAGAGTGGGGTTCCTAATTGAAACGGAAGAAAAGTGGAAGGCGTTTTTTGGTTCGCGGCGCAAAGATGACCGTCGTGCTGGCAGTCGGCGCAGCGCCCTTGTTCCTGCCCACGATCAGCTCCGCGCATGCAGCGGGCATCGGCCTTGATATTACCCTTCCCGGGATCACTGTATCGCCGCCCCCGGCGCCGTCTGGCATTCTGGCGCCGGCCCCTTCCATCCCTTCCCCGCCGGCATCTACTGCTCCGGCCAGCGGCGGGGGCGGCGCCGGCCCGGGTAAAACCGCTGCTTCATTGGACGCCTCAGGCAGCGGCACGCTGACCGCGTCATTGAATGGCGACTCACTGCTGCGGCTCGATACGGCGCTGGCGGCCAGCGCGCGGCTGTCCATTGCTTCCGGCGAAGGAGCCGGCGGGCAGGGCGCGACCGGGTCCCCCGGAGACGGTTCTGGAGCCCAGCCTCCCGGAGTAGGGCCTGGCCCCCAACCGGGGACTCCGCCGGGAAGCGCGCCGGGGCCGCAGCCTGAGCCTGTGACTCTGCCAACCAGTCCCGGTGAGCCATCCCCGGCACCGGCCGCTGACCACAATCAGGATGCCTTTTGGCCAGGAATAAAAAGCAAGGTCTTGCCGAACACCGGCCTGGAGCTGTTTTACCGGCTGCTTGGCGCCGCGGCCCTGATGATCCTGGCTTCGTATTTCTTCGTTCCTTTCAGGAAGCCGGCCGCGAAGGTGAACGAGCAAAAGATTTGGAATCATCGTATCCGGCCGGGGCATAGATCGGGCGGACGATTGTTTCCAAAGTGAAACAGGGCGACCGGTGGCGGCAGTCCCGAAAAACACCCTTCCCCTGCCGCTGAGACCAACAACAGCCAGTTGATAGGGCGCCTCTGTTTCTTTAAACCGGATGACGACTGGGTGCCGGACGGTAGGAGCCGGCATCCTTCGTCACCCTGATGCAGGATGAATACAGGACCGCTAATGAGGGCAGAAACCGGGTCATGACGGCTCTTCGCCTTTCCGGATGGAACGGATCGGCGAAGGGCCTTTTTTCTTTTCGCGCTGCTCTCCGAGGGGATGCCGTCGGCCTCACTGGCCAGTTACGGCGGGGGCGGTGGCTGCGCCACATGCGGGACGGGCATTGACGCCACCCGGTACGGGATTGACAATGACCTGCTCTATATCGCGAACGGCCGGGCGTCCAACGTCGCCGTGCTGGACGTGGCCTCGATGCAGTTCGTTGACTATCTGCCTGTTCCGTATCCAGCGACCAACGCGGCCGCCATCCTGGGCCAGACCGATGCCACGCTCAACAAGACGCTGGGCGGCCTGGGCCTCAGCGCCCCGGTCAGCATCCCCGACATGTTCTACTGGGAAGTCCACGGCGTCGTCCCCTCGAAGGACCGCAGGAGCATCTACGCGGTGGGCGCGCTTTCGATGACGCCCAGCGATTGGACGATGTACCAGGTCGACGCCCGTACGCATGAGAACACGCGCCAGATCCCGCTGGCCACTTCGCCGGTCGGCTACTGCGGACTCGAGTACGATCGCAACGACGAGAACTCGAACACTCTGCTGGCCGCGAGCATGGAGACCGGTGCGGCCGATCTGGCAGCCCTGTTTGGCTCCCCGCTGCAGCTCAACCAGCCGCTGGGGGGCGTGTTGCCCGCGCTCGGACTGGGCAGCCTGGGCACCCAGCTCGAGAGCGCGCTGGCTCCGGCCGGGGCGATCGGCGGCATCTCCGAGGAAGACATCGCGAGCGGTACGAACAAGGGCTTCATCGCCACCGATTACAACGGCAATGCCAACAGCAGCACGTGCGGCATCGCCTGGAATGCGCAGGGCGACCGCGCGTTCGCTTCGCAGATGTTCGAACCGCTGATCGACACCATCAACTGGAACACGAAGACCGTCGATGGCCAGATCCTGACAGCGAACAACGGCATGCCTTCGATGCAGCACCAGTCGACCTCCGCCAAGAGCCGCGACCTGCTCTTCACGGCAGATGCCTCTGACGGCGTGG
>JAJYIN010000211.1 GCA_021790075.1 Actinomycetes bacterium
CCGATCTAGGAAGGGGAGCGGGCCGCAGCCGCCGCCGGCACCACGTTCGAGTACCGTGACCTCCGGCCCCTGTTCCGCCGCAGCCTGGAGCTTTCCCGGAAAGCCGGGCTCTACCGCCAGAATTACTGTGGCTGCATCTACAGCGAGGCGGAAGCCGCAGCCGAGCGGGCCCGGAGGAAATCCAGGAATGCTGACCAGCGAGCTTGACTACAGCCTTCCTCCCGAGCTGATCGCGCAGCACCCGGTCATCCCCCGGGATCTCAGCCGCCTGCTGGTCTACAACCGGGAGACCCGGGAGATGCGCCACCGCCGGCTGCCCGGCCTGCTCGATTACCTCAATCCGGGCGACGTGATCGTTTACAACGATTCCCGCGTGCTCAAGGCCCGCGTGCATGTCTTCAAGGAGACCGGTGGCAGGGTGGAGCTGCTCTTCCTGAGGCGGCGCCAGGAGCGGTTGTGGGAAGCCCTGGTGAGGCCTTCCGCGAAGCTGAAGAGCGGCTCCCGGCTGTCGGCCGCGGCGCCGGCGGCCGCCGGGATGGACGCCCCTCATTTCATGCTCGAGGAAAACCTGGGCGGAGGGCGCTGGCTGGTCCGGAACCTGAGCGGCGCCGGTACGGAGCAGTTGCTGGAACAAGTGGGAGAAATGCCCCTGCCTCCCTATATCAAGGCGGCCCTCGCAGAACCGGAACGCTACCAGACGGTATATGCCCGGGCGCCGGGGTCGGCCGCGGCGCCTACGGCCGGGCTTCACTTCACGCCGGAGCTGATCGGCCGCATCCGCTCCCTGGGAGTCGACCTGTTGCCTCTTACGTTGCACATTGGCCTGGACACCTTCCGCCCCATCAGCGAGACAGACCTTGGCCTTCACCGGATCCATAAAGAGCGCTACCGTCTGCCGGCAGCATCATACGAAGCCGTCGTGGCCGCCAAAGAGCGGGGCGGCAGGGTGCTGGCGGTGGGCACCACTTCCGTGCGCGTCCTGGAGACGGTTTTCCAGGACCCGTCACGGCCGCTGGAAGGGGAAACGGGGCTATTCATCACACCGGGCTTCCGCTTCCGGGCAGTGGACGCTCTTCTTACCAACTTTCATTTGCCGAAGTCAACGCTGCTGGCGCTGGTGATGGCTTTCGCGGGGGTAAAAGAAATCCGCCGCCTCTACCAGGCGGCGGTTCAGGAAAAATACCGCTTTTACAGCTTTGGCGACGCCATGCTGCTGCTGTGATTCTAGATAGTTCCGGGAGGCACGCTGTCCTCGCCGTCTTCCGGCACGACCATCTTGATGTAATCGAGCCTGATGATGAGTGTCCAGGCCTTGCGGGCCGGCTCCTCCGGATGCCGCAGGTTGCGGTAGGTCGCCTGGGTGATGGGTACGAATTGCAGGTCTCTCGCGTTCAGGAGATCGCTTACCCGTGACTGGTATCCTCCGGGTTTGATATGCATCAGCCCGTGAATCTCGTAATCATCCGTCACCACGGTGACCTTCATGGGTTTGGTCCGGATCTTCTCGCTTCCCACGCTGCCCATGGCCACGTTGCCCATCGTGTTTGCTGCCTTGAAACCCATGATACCTGCCCTACCTTTGAAATCGAGGGTACCCTGTGCCGTGTCTTTCGGTCATTGAGGGCAAAAAACTTAAGGCGGGTCACCTCAAATCGAGGTTTCCAGGATAATTATCGGCAATCTCGGGTGATTGAGAATAATTCTGCGAGCGTGTGTATGCATACCAGAAGGCCTGTTCTACCGGCATTCCCAGCTGGTCCATGGCCTCGTTTACCAGAAAATGCGTCTCCACGCCCCCCTGGACCAAAGGGATTTCGTTGGACAACTGGTCGGCTCCACTGGAGGCGACCACCACCCGGTTCGGCCCGGTGATCCCAGGGATGAGGAACCCGGCGGAAAAACAGCTGTCGATGTTCACCCACATGCGGGCGGGGCGCAGGTTGCCCAGTTTGGCGGCCAGGTCCTTGTCCCAGATGAGGCCGGCGCCGCGCTGGTAATCATAATTGTGGTAGTCATAAGGAACCAGGGCGGTGCCCGGTCCCAGTTGGGGATTGTCCACTATCGCTCCCGGCACGTTCTTCACCCCGTGGCCGCTGTAAAAGACCACCACTTCGGAACTGGAGTCGATGTTCGGGTTGGTGGCCAGCCAGCCCAGCGAGTTCATGATGTTCTCGCGGGTGGCCCGCTCGTCCTTCAGGTAAAGGATGTTCTGGGGAAGAAAACCCATCTTGTTGATGAGCATGCTGTAAACGCTGCCGGCGTCCTGGTCGGCGTAATGGACCGTGCCCAGGTCGTCGCTGTTATAGACGATGCCGATGATGAGCGCGAACTTCTTGGAGGGCGCGATCTCGTTACTCTGCTGAGCGGCAGCCGGGGCGCTGGGCGCTGCGGCCGGCGCTGGCGGCGCAGCCGCGGCAGGTGCAGCTTCCGGCGCAGCGGCGGCACTGGCCGGCTGGGCTCCCTGGGTAGCCAGAACCCGGTCCGGCGCCGCGTGATTGGTGACGGGGGAAATGCTGGTGTGGTGCCCTAGCGCTACGACGGCCATCGTCAGCAGGCTGATTATTGTCTTGCTCAGGAGGGGATACATCCAGCGGCGATTGTATCAGGAATTACTGCCAATTTCGAGCGGGCGGGTGAAATCGCGTCTGACTAAGATAAGATTAGGCCCGACTGAACCATGACTTCGACCCATTTTGATTTCCGGACAGAAATGGCCGACGGCGAGGCTCGCGCCGGCCGGCTGACGACGCCGCACGGCGATATCGAGACTCCCTGCTTCATGCCCGTGGGAACCCGGGGAACCGTCAAGACGCTCTCGCCCCGGGATCTCGAGGAAACCGGCGCCCAGATCGTTCTGGGGAACGCCTATCACCTGTATTTCCGGCCCGGCATAGAGATCGTCGCCGGCATGGGCGGTCTGCACCGGTTCATGTCCTGGGAACACCCTATCCTCACCGACAGCGGCGGCTTCCAAGTCTTCAGCCTGGGCGCCACGGCCCGCATCACGGGCGACGGGGTCGAGTTCAAATCGCTTTACGACGGCTCGAATCATTTCTTCACGCCGGAGCTGGCGGTGCGCATCCAGGAAAAGCTGGGAGCGGATATCATTATGTGCTTCGATGAATGCGCACCGGCGGAAGCCGGCCGCGACTACCTCCGGGACGCCGTCAAGCGCACCGGCGAGTGGGCGCGCCGCTGCCGCCAGGAGCACCGGCGCACCGACCAGATGCTGATGGGAATCATCCAGGGGGGGACGGACTTGGAGCTGCGCCGCGAGAG
>JAJYIN010000022.1 GCA_021790075.1 Actinomycetes bacterium
CAGATCCGGGCCATCCGGCCGCCGGAGCCGTACAAGGGCAAGGGCATCAAGTACGTGGAAGAACACATTCGCAGAAAGGTTGGCAAGAGGGCTTAAAAATGGCCAAGACGACCGCAGAGATCATCAGAAGGAATGAAACCCGGGCGCGGCGGCACCAGCGCGTGCGCCGTGTCGTGTCGGGCAGCCCCGAGCGGCCCCGCCTGTCGGTGTTCCGCAGCAACAAGGGAATTTATGCCCAGGTGATAAACGATCTGGAAGGGCGGACGCTCGTTTCCGCCTCGTCCAATGAAGTGAAGGAACCGGGCCTGAACAAGAGCCAGATGGCCGAGAAGGTGGGAGAGCTGCTCGCGGGAAAGGCGAGGGGAAAAAATATCGAGAAGGTTGTGTTCGACCGGGGGAGCTATCTCTTCCACGGTCGCGTAAAAGCATTTGCCGAGGGAGTACGCAAGGGAGGAATTAATTTTTAGATGGCCGACGCTTACGAAAAAATCGCACTGGCCCCCAAGGCCCCCGAGATCCACGAGAAGGTCGTGCATATCAACCGCGTGGCCAAAGTGGTCAAGGGCGGGCGCCGTTTCTCCTTCACCGCCCTGGTGGTGGTGGGAGACAGCATCAATCGCGTCGGGGTCGGTTACGGCAAGGCCAAGGAAGTCCCCCTGGCCATCCAGAAGGCCGTCGAGGACGCCAAGAAGAACATGTTCCGGGTGCCCAAATACAAGACCACCATCACCCACGAGGTGCTGGGCCGCTACGGGGCCGGCCGGGTGCTGCTGAAGCCGGCTTCCCCGGGTACCGGCATCATCGCCGGCGGCGGCGTCCGCGCCGTCCTGGAGCTGGCGGGCATCCGCGACGTCCTGGCCAAATGCCTGGGGACGACCAACCCTATCAACATGGTCCGCGCCAGCATCAACGGCCTCCAGTCCCTGAAGGACCCGGTGGCGCTGGCCAAACTGAGGGGCAAGACCGTGGCCGAGATCCTGGGCACGGAATCGAGGCAATCGAAAAAACCGGCGGAGCCGAAGAAATCTGCGGAGAAACCTGTTGAAGCAACTTAAGATCACACAGACAAAGAGCCTCATCGGACACAAGGCCGGCCATCGCCGGACGATAAGGGCGCTGGGCCTCCGGCGCATCAACCACTCCGTGGTCCAGGATGACACGCCGCAGATCCGTGGCATGATCCACCAGGTTCAGTATATGGTGTCCGTGGAGGAAATCAAGGGCAGGAAGAAGGAAGGCAAGTGAGTCCGGAAGAAAAAAAGGAAGAAACCAAAGAGATTCTTAGCCTGAGCAACCTCAGCCCCACCCCGGGTTCCAAGCACGCGCGCAAGCGCGTGGGCCGCGGTCACGGCAGCGGGCACGGCAAGACCTCAGGCCGCGGTCACAAGGGCTTTAACAGCCGCTCCGGCGGCGGCGTCCGGCTCGGCTATGAGGGCGGCCAGATGCCGCTCTACATGCGGGCCGGCAAGCTGCGTGGCTCCAACAAGAAGATGAGCATGCCCATGGGCCCGTTCCGGACCTCGACCCAGGGAGTGAACCTGGCGAGGCTTTCCGGCTTCAAGACGGGCGACACCGTGACCCTGGAGGCCCTCATGGAAGCGGGCATCATCAAGCATACCCGGGTGCCGGTCAAGATCCTCGGCCAGGGGGACTTGTCGGTAGCCCTGACTGTGCAGGCCAATGCATTCAGCCAGTCCGCCCGTGAGAAGATCGAGGCGGCCGGAGGCAAAGCGGAGGTAATTTAGTTGTTTGGTTCACTGGCCAATGCCTGGAAGATCCCGGAGCTGCGCGTCAAGCTCATTTTCACCGGGGTCATGATCATCATCTACCGCCTGGGGGCCCATGTGCCCGTGCCGGGCGTCGATGTGGCCCAGATTCAGAATTTCATCAGCAGCGGCGCCTCCGGCGTCTTTGGGTTCCTCAACCTGTTTTCCGGCGGCGCGCTCACCCGGTTCGCGGTGTTCGCCCTGGGAATCATGCCCTACATTACGGCGTCGATCATCCTGCAGTTGCTGACCATGGCCTTCCCTTCCCTGAAAGAACTGGCCCGCGAGGGAGAGGCCGGCCAGCGGAAGATCACCCAGTACACACGTTACCTGACCGTCGCGCTGGCGCTGGCGCAATCATTTGGCTACACGGTGCTGTTCCGGTCGATCATCCCTGATTTCGCCTTCAGTTATATTACCGTCTATGAGATCGTCATCACGCTGACGGCGGGCACTGTGCTGCTGATGTGGATGGGTGAGCTGATCACCCAGCACGGCATCGGCAACGGCATCTCGCTGCTCATCTTCGCCAGCATCGTATCCGGCCTCATTCCCGGCCTGGGCCGCCTGCAGACGATGGGCCTCTTTTCCATCCTGGTCATCATCGTCATCGCGGTCGTGGTCGTCATGGGGATCGTGCTGGTGCAGGAGGGACAGCGGCGCATCAACATCCAGTACGCCAAGCGGCAGATCGGCCGCCGCATGACCACCGGCGGCAGCACTTACCTGCCGCTTTCGATCAACATGGCGGGCGTCATCCCGGTCATCTTCGCCACGTCGGTGCTGATGATCGTTCCCACGTTCGCCCAGTTCATGCCTTATGACTGGATAAAGAACATCTCCAACGGCTGGCTGCGTCCTTCGGGGCCGACCTTTCTGGTTCTGGAGGCCATCCTCGTGGTCGGCTTCACTTATTTTTATACGGCGGTCCAGTTCGACCCGGTGGAGCGGGCCAATGACCTGAAGAAGTACGGCGGGTTTATCCCGGGCATCCGTCCGGGCCGGCCCACAGCGGTATACCTGGACCGGGTGCTGACGCGGCTGACGCTGCCGGGCGCTTTCTTCCTGGCGGCCATCGCGGTCTTGCCCAACATCCTTATAAACACCATGAACGTGCCGTTTTATTTCGGCGGCACTTCCATCCTGATCGTCGTGGGCGTGGCGCTCCAGACGATGCAGCAGATGGAATCGCAGCTCCTGATGAGACATTACGAAGGGTTCCTCAAGTAGTGGGAGCCCGGGGGGTAATACTGCTGGGCCCCCCGGGGGCCGGCAAGGGCACGCAGGCGGAGCGCATCAGCAAAGATTACGGCCTGGTCCATATTTCTACCGGGGACATGCTGCGCGACGCCGTAGCGAGGGGAACCAGTCTGGGCCGGCAGGCGAAACGGTTCATGGATGCCGGTGAGCTGGCGCCCGACGAGGTGGTGGCCGGGATCGTGGCGGAGCGGCTGGCCGAATCCGCTCCCGGGCAGGGCTTTCTGCTCGACGGTTTTCCGCGCAGCCTGAGCCAGGCAGAGGCGCTGGATGAGGCGCTGGCGGATAGCGGCAGGTCGGTCGACCTGGCGCTTTCCATCCAGGTGCCAGAAGAAGAGCTGGTCAGGCGCCTGACGGGCCGGCGGCTGTGCGCTGATTGCGCCCGGCCGTACCACGTCGAGTTCGGGCCGCCCCAGGTGGCGGACAGATGCGACCAGTGCGGCGGCAGGCTTTACCAGCGCAGCGATGATACGGAAGAAACGGTCAGGAACAGGCTGGCGGTCTACCGGGACCAGACGGAACCGCTGAACGGATATTACCGGTCGCGGGGAGTGCTTGCCGGGATCGACGGCACCGGACGGCCGGATGAAGTTTACGCGCGGATCAGGAGGAGCCTGGACCGCGTGCAGGGCAGTGAACCGGGGCAGCCGGCTTGACCGGTGGCCGGCCGGGCGGCTTCTGAAAAAGCAACCGGGGCTCATTTGATAATAAGAAAGTCTCCAGCCCAAATAGAGAAGATGGCCCGGGCCGGAGAAGTCGTGTCCGGTTGCCTGGAGTTGCTGGCGGAACACTGCCGGCCAGGCATTACCACCGCCGGGCTGGACGCCATGGCGGAGGAGTACATCAGGAAGCGCAGGGGCATCCCGACGTTCAAGGGATACCGCGGTTTTCCGGCATCGATCTGCGCTTCCCCCAACCAGGTGGTGGTGCACGGGATTCCCGGGGCATACGCTCTTAAGGACGGCGATATCATGAGCCTGGATGTGGGCGTCACCCTGGCGGGCTGGGTGGCGGACGCGGCCGTCACCGTCCCGGTAGGAGAACCGGGCCGTCCGGCGGCGAGGCTGATGGACGTCACCAGGACCGCGCTGATGCGCGCGGTTGCCAGGTGCGTACCGGGGAACCACCTGGGAGATGTGTCGTTCGCGGTGCAGGAGTACGTGGAGAATAACGGCTTCTCGGTGGTGAGGACCCTGGTGGGGCACGGGATCGGCAGGGATATGCACGAGGATCCTCAGATCCCGAACTATGGCATCCCGGGTGACGGGCCGGAGCTGAAGGAGGGCATGGTTTTCGCCATTGAGCCGATGGTGAACGCCGGCACGCACAAGGTCGTGGTCGCCGAAGACAAATGGGCGATATCGACGGCGGACGGCACCCTGTCGGCCCATTTTGAGCACACCGTGGCCATCACGGAAAACGGGCCGCGGGTTTTGACGGCGGGTACGGCGAAGGGCGATCCCGGGTTTGGCTCAGCCAACCCATTGTGGTAAAATGCCCATTTGGCCGCAATCGGAGGCTTATGACTCAAAAAGAGGAAGCCATAGAGTTTGAGGGCGAGGTCATTGAGGCTCTGCCCAACACGATGTTCAAGGTGCGCCTGGACAACGATCATGAGGTACTGGCGCACATCTCGGGCAAGATGCGGATGCATTACATCCGCATACTTCCCGGCGACAGGGTGAAAGTCGAGCTGTCGCCATATGATCTGTCAAGAGGAAGGATAACCTACAGGTTCAAGTGACATGAAAGTAAGGTCTTCTGTAAAACCGATTTGTGAGAAGTGTAAACTGGTGCGCCGGGGCGGCAAACTGCTGGTCATCTGCACCAACCCGCGGCACAAGCAGCGCCAGGGTTGATTGCCCGCGCCCGGATCACGACGGAGGGTTTTTAGTTGGCAAGAATCGCCGGAGTAAATATTCCCCGCGACAAGCGGGTCGAGATCGGTCTCACCTACATTTTCGGGGTGGGCCGTTCCACGTCCAACAAGGTGCTGGCGGACCTGGGGATCAGCAAGGATACCTACGTCCGCGACCTCACCGACGAGGAAATCAACCAGCTGCGTGACTACCTCGACAAGAACGTCATCGTCGAGGGCGACCTCAGGCGCGACCGCTCGCAGAACATCAAGCGCCTGATGGAGATCGGCTGTTACCGCGGGCTCCGGCACCGCCGCGGCATGCCCACCCGGGGCCAGCGCACCAAGACCAACGCCCGCACCCGCAAGGGGCCGCGCCGCACCGTGGGCATCAAACGCAAGAAGTAAAGGAAAGAGATGGCCGCACCAAAATCAAAAGGGCGTTCGCGCCGCAAGGTAAAGAAGAACATCCCGGTCGGGCAGGCCCATATCAAGACTTCTTTCAACAACACCATTGTCAGCCTCTGCGACAAGGAAGGCAACGTGATTGCCTGGGAGAGCGCCGGTTCGGTCGGCTTCAAGGGGTCGCGCAAGAGCACGCCCTTTGCCGCCCAGGTGACCGCTGATTCCTGCGCCAAGAAAGGCATGGAGCACGGGCTCAAGAAAATCGATGTCTTCGTCAAGGGTCCCGGCTCCGGCCGCGAGACCGCCATCCGCTCCCTCCAGGCCGCCGGCCTGGAAGTCATGAGCGTCAAGGATGTGACGCCGGTGCCTCACAACGGCTGCCGGCAGCGCAAGAGAAGAAGAGTATAGGTGATCTGATTTGGCCAAGGATATCTCACCAGCGTGTAAACAGTGCCGCCGCGAGGGTTTGAAACTGTACCTCAAGGGGGAACGTTGCCTCACGGACCGCTGCGCCATCGACCGCCGGTCCTACGCCCCCGGCGAGCACGGCCGCCGGCGGACGAAACAAACTGAATATCTGACCCAGCTTCGCGAAAAGCAGAAGGCGCGGCGCTATTACGGCTTGCTCGAGAAACAGTTCCGCAACTACTACGAGCTGGCCAACCGCCAGAGCGGCATCACCGGCGAGAACCTGCTGCGGATGCTGGAGACAAGGCTGGACAACGTGGTCTACCGCCTCGGCTTCGCGGTATCGCGGCGGCAGGCGCGGCAGCTGGTTATGCACGGGCACTTCATGGTGAACGGCAGGAGGGTTGACATCCCGTCGTACCGGGTGAGGCCCGACGACGTGGTGTCAGTCATGCCCAACTCGCCGGCCAAGGAGACCATCCAGGAGGCAACCGAGCTGACCGCTTCCGTGTCTCCCTGGCTGCAGGCCGACCATGACAATCTGGCCGGCAAGATTCTCAAGTACCCGGAACGGGACGAGATCGACGTCCCGGTCCAGGAACAGTTGATTGTGGAGTTGTATTCGAAGTGAGGATGCTCAAGAGGCAGGAACAATGAGCCCGGCGGCCACGGTTCAAACCGTTTTTTCCCAGGCAGACTCTCAATTTATGGAGGACGAATTGCTCACTTTCCAGGTCCCCAAGATTACCCACGAGCAGGTCGAGGACAACAAGGGAATTTTTGTGGTAGAGCCGCTCGACCGCGGTTTCGGCCATACCTTTGGCAACTCGCTGCGGCGGGTGCTCCTGTCTTCGCTGAGAGGCGCCGCCGTGAGCCTGGTCAAGATCGAGGGCGTCTCCCATGAGTTCTCAACCATCCCTGGCGTCAAGGAAGACGTCACCGATATCGTGCTCAATCTGAAGCGGCTGGTGTGCCTGCTGCACGGCGAAGCCGACGAGATCGAGGTCAACCTGGTCAAGTCAGGCCCCGGCGAAGCCACCGGAAAGGACATCGACATTCCCTCGGAGCTGGAGATCATCAATCCCGACCTGCATATCGCCAGCCTGGGCAAGAAAGCCAAGCTGGAAATGACGCTCACCATCCGCCGCGGGCGCGGCTATTCCTCGGCGGACGCCAACAAGCCCGCCGGCGCCGCCATCGGCGTCATCCCGATCGATTCCAACTTCTCCCCCGTCACGCGGGTTTCCTATGAGGTGGACCGGGCCCGCGTCGGGCAGCGCACCGACTTTGACAAGCTGACTATGGAGATCTCCACCGACGGCAGCATGGGACCGGACGACGCGCTGCGTGAAGCTGCCGGCATCCTCATCTCATCACTGCAGATATTCACCGGCGCCCATGAAGCCGGCGAGACGCCTGAAGCCGCCGCGGAGGCGGCGCTGGAATTGCCAGCCGAGATGAAGGGCGGCGGCGAGGACGACATCCTCATCGAGGAGCTGGAGATCGGCGTGCGTTCCTACAACTGCCTCAAGCGCGAAGGCATCCAGACAGTCGGCGACCTGGTCAAGCGCAGCGAGGCCGAGTTGATGAATATTCCTAATTTTGGTAAGAAGAGCATTGAGGAAGTCAAGGAAAACCTGGCCAAGCTCGGCCTGTCTTTACGGGGGTCTGAGGGCTAAGAATCTATCTCAAAAGGCATCTCCTGCTGCGGCCGGCTGCAAAGGCCATGGGCGGTGTCCTCCTGCGTCCTTGCCCCTGGCTTTTTCGCTCGGCCTCGCAACGAACAGCCTTTTGAGATAGATTCTAAAGTCCGGACCGGCTGCGCGGCTTTGCGAAAAGCCGCAATAAAGCAGGAAAGCAACAAGGAATTATCATGAGACATGCGAAACAGGGAAGAAAACTGGGAGTCGATTCCTCCCACCGCAAGGCGATGCTGGGCAACCTGGTAGTGTCGCTGGTCGAGCACGGCCGCATCAGGACCACTGAGAGCAAGGCCAAGGAAGCCCGGCCGCTGGCGGAAAAGATGATCACCCTGGCCAAGAGGGGAGATCTGGCCGCCCGCCGGCAGGCCGTCGCCCGGCTGCGCAGCAAGGACGCCGTCCATACCCTCTTCTCGGAGCTGGCGCCCCGCTACGCCGACCGCGCCGGCGGCTACACCCGCATCACCCGCATCGGCCCCCGCAACGGCGACGCCGCCGAGATGGTCTTCCTGGAGCTGGTGGAATAAGCCAGCGGTTGCTCGAGTTTCCCTTCAGACGCGCTCAGCGCGTTTTTTCTGATTAAATCGATTTGTGACCTGCGCGGTCGCGCCAGAAATAAAGCGGCACCTCTTCTTCCCGGTGGACAAAGGCCTGAAAGAGGAAACGCAGCCTGCGATCCGGCCGGAAAAAAATCCCCCCGGCCGTGCAAAAACCGCCGTCCTGTTGGCGTATGGCGTATAATCCAGAAGGTATCAGGTCCGGTTTACAATGCCAAAGCCGATCGTCACTCTCAACGAAGTCAGTTATCGCTATCCCCATGCCCCCGGCGGGACGCCGCCGGCGCTCTCCAATGTCTCCCTCGACATCGCCCGCGGCGAGTTCGTCGCCCTCGTGGGCGCGAACGGTTCCGGCAAGTCGACGCTGGCGCGGCTGCTCAACGGCCTGATCAGGCCGGCGCCGGGCGAGGCGCTAGTCGACGGCAAAAGCACCGCCGATCCCGCCAATCTGGACCGCATTCGCGAGACGGTGGGCATGGTCTTTCAGAATCCCGATAGCCAGATCGTCGCCACCACCGTTGGCGACGACATCGCCTTCGGGCTCGAGAATATGGGCATTCCGCCTGACGAGATCGAGCGGCGCATCGAGGAGACCGCCAGGCGCTTTGGCGTCGCGGAGCTGCTGGGCCGCGAGCCCCACTGGCTCTCCGGGGGGCAGAAACAGCGCACCGTGCTGGCCGGGGTGGTGGCGCTGAGGCCGCGCGTGCTGGTGCTGGACGAGCCCACCTCCATGCTCGACTCCCGGTCCCAGCGCGAGTTCCGGGAGCTGATCGATGAGCTCTGGCGTGACGGCGCGACAATCGTTTATATCACCCACTTGATGGAGGAGATAGTCACGGCTCCCCGGCTGGTGGCGCTTCAGGACGGCGCCATCGTCTATGACGGCGCCCCTCGCGGATTCTTTTCGCAGCCGGAACTGACTGCCTCCACCGGTCTGACGCCGCCCCTGGCCGTGCGCATCTCACAGGCTCTGGCCGCCCGGGGACACCGGCTCCCGCCGGCTCTGTCGCTGACCGAGCTGGTGGAGGCGGTATGTGCCTAGGCCTGCGCCTCGAGCTGGACGAAGCCGGCCTCGTCTACCAGCCGGGCCTGCCGTTTTCCGCCACGGCCCTGGAGCACGTATTCCTGCAGGTGGAGCCCGGCGAGCGGGTCGGCATCGCCGGCCCGGTGGGGTCGGGAAAGTCCTCCCTGCTGGAGCTGCTGGCGGGCATCACGCCGCCCACATCCGGGCAGGTCCTTCATGACGGGCAGCCAGTGGGCCGCGCCGGCCCCAAGCCGGGCACGATCGGCCTCTCCTTCCAGGCGCCGGAAAACTGCCTCTTCGAGAATACGGTGGCCGCGGACGTCGCCTTCGGTCCGGGCCGCTTGGGCCTGGACAAGGAGGAAGTTGCTCGCCGCGTACGCAGCGCCCTGGAGGCCACAGGCCTTGACGAGAGCTTTGAGCAGCGCCACCCTTTCTCGCTGAGCGGCGGGGAGCAGCGCCGCGTGGGGCTGGCCGGCGTGCTGGCCCTGGAACCGCGGGCGCTTTTTCTGGACGAGCCCACCGCCTACCTGGACCCGGCCGCCCGCCTCGATCTGATTGACCGCCTGGTGGAGCTCAACGAGGAAAGCGGCGCCACCGTCGTCATGGTGGGGCACGACATGGATGAGCTTTCCCGTTTCGCGCAGCGGCTGCTCATCCTCGACGCCGGCCGGATGGTCGCCGACGGCCCCGCCCCGGGACTCCTCGCCGACGCCGGGCTGCTCAGGGACCACGGGCTGGAGCCTCCCGGCACGGTTACCCTGGCCGGTCTTATTTCCCGGGCGGCAAGCTTGCCGGTGGAGCCATTCCTCACCGAGGAGCAGGCGGTGGAGGCGCTGGCCCGCATCATGGAGGGCCGGTAGAGATGCAGACCGGCAACATGGTCATCGGCCTTTTCATTCCGGGCGATTCCCTGCTGCACCGGGTCGACCCGCGCTCCAAGATCGTCTTTTCCTTCGCCTTCGCGGTGGCGCTGTTCTTGGTGAGCAGCTTCGGCGGACTGGCGCTGATGGCCGCCGGCCTGGCGGCGGGCCTTGCCGTTGCCCGGATTCCGCCGTCCTGGCTTTACCGGGGCCTGAAACCGGTCCTCCTGCTGGCCCTGGTTACCTTCCTGTTCCAGGCCTTCTTGCGGGGAGGCGCCCCGATAACGAGCCTGGGGCCGCTCACGCTATACCGGGAAGGAGTCCGCGAGGGGGCTTTCCTGGCGCTCAGGCTGGTGCTGCTCGTGCTGTCCAGCACCCTGCTTACATTCACCACGCCACCGGTGATGCTTACTGACGGGCTCAGCCGCCTGATGGCGCCCCTCCAGAGGCTGCGCTTCCCCGCCTATGAGCTGGCGCTGATGATGACGATAGCGCTGCGGTACATCCCCACCCTCCTGCAGGAACTGGACCGGATCCTGAAAGCGCAGCTGGCCCGGGGAGCCGATATCCGCCGCGGCGGCCTGGTCAAGCGCGCCCGCAACCTGGTGCCGGTGCTGCTGCCGCTGTTCGTCATCAGTTTTCGCCACGCCGACGAGCTGGCGCTGGCGATGGAGTCCCGCTGTTACCGGGGCGGCCGCGGCCGCACGGCCCGCCGCCAGCTCAGGCTCGGCTGGCTCGACGCCGCCTTCGCGTTCATAATGGTCCTGCTCATTGGCGGCGGAATCTGGGTAGGAAGGTTGTGAGCAATGAATGTCAGGCTCGACATCGAATATGACGGCACCGATTTTGCGGGCTGGGCCAAGCAGCCCGGCCTGCCCACCATCGAGGGCGAGCTGGAGCGCGTCCTCGGCACGATCCTGCAGGAAGAGGTGAGGCTTTCAGTCGCCGGGCGCACCGATGCCGGCGTGCATGCGCGCGGACAGGTGGCCAGTTTCGTCACCGCCGGCGCCCCCCATACCGGCAAACTCAGGCACTCGGCCAACCAGCTGCTGCCGGAAGAGATCGTGATCCGCGAGGCATCCGAAGCGCCCCCGGGTTTTGACGCGCGCGGCAGCGCCCGTTCGCGCACTTACTCCTATACCGTCCTGCACCGCCCGTTTCCATCGGCCTTCCGCCGCCGCTTCGCTTATTATTACCCCGGCCGCCTTGACGTGGGCCTGCTGGCGGAGGCGGCGGCGCTCATCAGCGGCCCGCACGATTTCACGGCCTTCACCCCTACCGTCACCGAGCACACACATTTCGAGCGTGACATCAAGTTATCGCAGTGGACGCGCGAGGGGGATCTGCTGGTATACCGCATCCGCGCCTCCGGGTTTCTGCGCAACATGGTAAGGGTGCTGGTGGGCACCATGCTCGAGATCGGCCGCGGCTACCGGAAAATCGATGAACTCGCCGGCCTGCTGGCGGGCTCAATCCGCCCGGCCGCCGGCCAGACCGCGCCCCCCTGCGGGCTGTGCCTGGAAGCAGTGGAATTCGGGAGTTAATCCCGCCGGCTGGCCGGCAGAAACCAGCCGCGGAAGCGTCAGGCAGAGAATGGGGAAGGCCGAGCCCCCGCGGAAGCAGCCGACTCCCTAGCAGGCCGCGCAGGGTTTCTCGATCGAGACGGTCTCGCCCCAGTTGGCGAAGATGAAGTTCAGGTTCGAGGAAAGACCGGTCGCCGGGTTATTGACATTGATCTTCTCCTGGTAGATCAACTGGTCGTCAACCCCCAGCCACAGATCCAGGGTCACGGTTGACGACTTGGTATCTTCCAGAGACTTCTGCAGCACCGGGTCGCTGGTTTGCTGCTTGGCTTTCTCAGCGGCCAGGGCCGTGTCCACGTTCACCTGCACGTGGTAGGTCTTGCGGCCGTTGCCCAGGGTTTCCTGGCCGAGGAACTGCGAGCTGCGCGCATAGTCAAGATAGGTGGAAACGATGCCCGGGTCCGGAGCCTGGGCAGTCTGGCTGCTCTGCCAGGCGCCGCCGGCGGTCCGGGTGTACACCACTCCGCCGGTCATGATGACGTCCACGGGCACCGGCGGGCTTGAAGGCCCCCCGGTGTAATTCCGGGTGGTCATCTTGAGCGGGGTCGGGAACACCATGTCGCCTTCCCCGGAGGAAACGACGGTCTGGCCGGCCACTGTTGTGGTCGAGTCCATGGTGAAATGCACGCCGGCGCCGGCGGATACCTCCCTGCCAAGGGTGGCGCTGGTGTCCTTGAGAAGCCGGCTGACAGACTCGGGGTTATCGCTATATGTCTTTGATTCCTGGGAAGCAACGGGGGGCGAGGTCGAGGTCTGTTCCCCGCCGCCTCCGCACCCGGCGCCCGGCAGCGCCAGGGCGGCCGCCGACAGAAGCAGCACGAAGGGGAGTATGAAGGGCAATAGCCTTTTTGGCGGCAAAAAGCCTCCTGTCGATCCTACCACACCTTTGGCTCCGGATTAACCGGTTTCAAACTGGGCGAGGAAACCGCCGCAGCACCCGACCAGCCAGCCCCGGTTGACGGAATAGAAGATGAACTGGCCTTCGCGGCGGTCGTTTACCAGGCCGGCGTTTTTCAGCACGCCCAGATGGTGGGACATGGTGGGCTGAGCCACGCCGAACATGCGCACCAGATCGTTCACCTTCATTTCTCCGCTCTGCGACAGGGCAACCAGGACCTTCTGCCGGGTCTCGTCCGACAGAGCCTTGAACACTGTTACCAGCGTCCTGTAATCCCAGCGGGTCTCCTCACCCTCCTCGATCTTCCTGACAGCCATCGTTCAAGTCACCTGCCCAGTCTAATGGAGGTATTGGCAAGCATCAATAGGCTTCTCGCAGCTGGTTCTCTTATGCCGTTTTTTCCATCAAAAGAAACACGCGGGTGGAAATTTCCCCCCTTTCCTTTTTGTCCGTATAATAAGATAATCAAATAGCAACAATCATTTTCGATAAGAAGTAATCAGATGGATTTGATCAAACTAAGAACATTTTGCTCTATCGCCAGGAAAGGCAATTTCTCGGCCGTGGCCGAGGACCTGTTTATGTCCCAGTCTGCAGTCAGCCAGCAGGTCCAGGCCCTCGAGCGGCGTTACGGCGTCTCGCTGTTCGACCGGGGCAGCAAGCGGGTCACGCTAACCGATCCTGGCAGGATCCTCTTCGAGAAGGCGCAGCGCATGCTGGAGCTGGAGGACGAGATCAATCACGAGCTCGACGACCTGCGCGGGCTCAAGGGCGGCGAGCTGCACGTGGGCGCCAGCACGACGGTCGGCAATTATCTGATGCCGTTTTACCTGGGCCACTTCAAACGTCTCTATCCGGAAATCAAGGTCTCGCTGACCGTCGAGAATACGCGCATCATCGAGGAACAGATGCTCAGCGGGATGTTCTCCATGGGCGTGGTCGAGCACGACGTGCATAATCCCGCTTTGACAAAGCGCTCGATTGAGAAGGACGAGCTGGTCCTGTTCGTCGCCCCGGACCATCGCTGGGCCGGCGGCAAGCTCATCGCCAAGGAAGACCTGATGGAAGAACCGTTCATCACCCGTGAGGTGGGGTCCGGCACCAGGGAGGTTATCGAGGAAACCCTGAAGAAGGCCGGGGTGACGCAGTTGAACGTGGTGCTGGAGTTGGGGAATTCCTCAGCCATCAAGACGGCCGTGGAGGCCGGTCTCGGCGTTTCCATCCTTTCCCGGCGCGCCGTGCATGCGCAACTGGAAAGCCGCATGCTGAAGCAGGTTCGCATCAAGGGGGTAACGCTGGAGCGCGATTTCTACCTGATCACGGTGGCGGACCGTTATCTCTCGCCGGCATCGATGCAGTTCAAGGAGCTCCTGGAGCACGCCGAGTCATCCAAGCTGTTGCCCGAGCTCGCCTGATTTCACGTTGCCACCGCCAGGGCCGCCTGCTCGACCCCGGAAAAACTGGTGAGGCAGAGGGCCAGCAGGATCAGCGCCGCTGCCAGCAGGGCGATTAGCAGCACCCGCAGGCGCACGGAGCGGTTCATTTGCTCGATCATCGTGATCCTCCCTTGTCCTCCTGCCCGACTGAAGTCGCGGGCAATCGAATCCTCGGATTTCCACGCATATTTCTTTAGTAAAATCGCGGTTTCCCCAACTTCCCTCATTGCTATATCTAATGGGAATAAAAACCGTCTATCGGTTTGTCTAATACCTTCCATATAAAATCCGTCACGCCGGTTGCCCCTTTGGTGCTTTACCTTTTTTTGCCGGTCTGATATAAATTGCGCCGGTCTGGTTATTAGTTCATGCGCGTCCGCACCCGGAGCCGGCGGCGCGTTCATCCCTACCGGGAAAACCCCGCAAGAAAGGAGAGGATGTCAAACCGTGAATTTTGACAGCAAGGTAATCTTTGCCGTGGTTTGCGCTTTTGCAGCAATCCTGTACGGCATCATTCTCATCAGCTGGGTGCTGAAGCTGCCCGCTGGCAATGAAAAGATGAAGGAGATCGCGGGCGCCGTTCAGGAGGGCGCCAAGGCGTATCTGAACCGGCAGTACCGGACGATCGCAATGGTTGGTGTGGTCGTATTCCTTGCCCTGCTGATCCTGCTTGGGCTTGACAAGAGTTGGAGTTTTGGACTGGGTACCGCGATCGCCTTTCTCGTCGGCGCCACTCTCTCTGGCGCCGCCGGTTACATCGGCATGATGGTTTCCGTCCGGGCCAACGTCCGCACGGCCGAAGCCGCCAGGGGAGGCCTGAACGCGGCCATGAAGGTCGCTTTCAGAGGCGGCTCGATCACCGGCCTGCTCGTCGTCGGCCTCGCGCTTTTGGGGGTATCCGCTTTTTATGGATTTGACACTAGCAAGGACAATATCCTTCACCTCATCGGCCTTGGCTTCGGCGGCAGCCTCATCAGCGTCTTCGCCCGGCTGGGTGGAGGCATCTACACCAAGGGCGCCGATGTCGGCGCCGACCTGGTAGGCAAGGTCGAGGCGGGCATCCCCGAGGATGATCCGCGCAACCCGGCGGTCATCGCCGATAACGTCGGCGACAATGTCGGTGACTGCGCCGGCATGGCCGCCGACCTCTTCGAGACCTACGCGGTGACGGCCGTCGCGGTCATGCTGCTGGGCTCGCTGCTCTTCAAGAACGCGAGCGCGCTCAAGGCCAACGCCCTGGTCTATCCCCTGGTGATCGGCGGCGTTTCCATCATCGCCTCCATCATCGGCACCTTCTTCGTCCGCGTTGGCAAGGACGGCGGCATCATGGCGGCCCTCTACAAGGGCCTGGTGGTGGCCGGCATCCTGGCCGCGGCGGCGTTCTACCCGGTGACTCAATGGCTGATGGGAGACGCCAGCAAGGCCGTGGGGCTTACAAATTCCCAGTACTACACCGTGCCCCGCCTCTTTATCTGCGCCATCATCGGCCTGGTGGTGACCGGTTTCATCGTCGTCATCACCGAGTACTTCACGTCAGCCAGCTACAATCCGGTCAAGCACATCGCTGCCGCATCCCAAACCGGGCATGCGACCAACATCATCGCCGGCCTCGCGGTCAGCATGAAGTCGACCGCGCTACCGGTGCTGGTCCTGGCCGGCGGCATCCTGGGAGCGTATTATGCTTCCGGGACGTACGGCATCGCCATCGCCGTCATGGCTCAACTTTCCATGACCGGCATCATCGTCGCCATCGACTCCTACGGCCCCATCACCGATAATGCCGGCGGCATCGCCGAGATGGCGGAACTGCCCGAAGAGGTGCGCGGAGTCACGGACCCGCTCGACGCCGTCGGCAACACGACCAAGGCCGTCACCAAGGGGTACGCCATTGGCTCTGCCGCTCTGGCCGCCGTGGTTCTGTTTTCGTCCTTCGCTGACGACCTCAGCGAGCATCTCGGCATCACCCGCAGTGTGCTTGACCAGTCATTCTCGCTGTCGAGTGTGCAAAGCGCGGCGCCAATCCTGGTGGGACTGTTCATCGGCGGCCTGCTGCCGTTTATCTTTGGGGCGCTCTGCATGGAAGCTGTGGGCAAAGCCGGCGGCATGGTAGTTGAGGAAGTGCGCCGCCAGTTCCGGGAGATCCCGGGAATCATGGAAGGAACCGGCAAGCCTGATTACGGCACTTGTGTTGACATTGTTACCAAGTCGGCTCTGAGGCAGATGATGGTACCGGCGATGATCCCGATTCTGGCGCCGATTGTTGTCGGCGTGGTGCCCCGCATTTTCGGCGCCGGCGAGCTCGGTTACCAGATGCTGGGCGGCCTGCTGATCGGCACGATCGTCACCGGCCTCTTCCTGGCCATCTCCATGACCAGCGGCGGCGGCGCCTGGGACAACGCCAAGAAACTGATCGAGGACGGCAAGTATGGCGGCAAAGGCTCTGACGCCCACGCGGCAGCGGTCACCGGCGACACCGTCGGCGATCCCTACAAGGACACCGCCGGCCCCGCCATCAACCCGATGATCAAGGTCGTCAACATCGTGGCCCTGCTCATCATTCCG
>JAJYIN010000212.1 GCA_021790075.1 Actinomycetes bacterium
ATATTATCGCTTCCCAGCGCGTGATCTGGAAAGGCTACTTTAACGAGGTTCTGGGGACAGTCCTCAAATAACAGCCGGCGCCTTCATCGACGCCAGACTTCGTGAACCGCTCGAATCGGGCCGCCCCTGACGGGGCGGCCCTTGTCATGGAGGAATGCATCTGGGCGTCCAGGCGACAAAGGAGTACCCCTGTCTGGAGGAACCGGCGTTGATGAAAGTAATGGTCGGACCCGGGAGCAATTCGTGTCACTGCAAGATCAACACTGGCGACTTCGATGTGCGGCATGAACCGCCGTGTAAGGAACCGTACGCACGGTGGTGTGGGAGGACAGGGGGTGTGAGCCCCCCTCCTTACCCGATCGCGAGGTTCAGGCCTCGGCGGTAATCTCCTCAGACTTCGACTTACCCGCCAGAACGATGTCGGCCCACTTGCGGGAACGCTTGACGCCGGCATTAAGCGCGATTAGCACCAGCACGAACAACGGCAGCGAAATCAGGAAGGCCGCCAGAGAACGGCCGGGGAATTCATAACGGATCAGGCCAAGGTCGAAGAGGATGGCGAACCACTGGTAATGAAAAAGGTAAAGCGGGAAGGCAAGCTTTCCCATTCTCATGACAAGCGGCTGCAACAGCGGCATTCTGGGCGCGTAAGCGATGGCGCAGAAGCAAAAGAGTACCGCGCTTGCAAACAGCACGGGCACCAGGTACAGCTCGGAGTGCGGAAACAGGAAGTCGACGAACCGGAGCGCATAAATAAGACCGGAAAACAGCACTGCGGACCCCAGGAATACAAGGCCGTGTTTCAATCTGGACCCCACAGCAGCAGCCAGAGGCGCGACCATCATCCCCATGGCAAAGAGCAGTAAATGACCCAGGAAGTATCCCTTGAAGAAATATGCCTGGGGCTCACCCATGGCGGGCAGGTGGAAGAGCGCAAACTGCCGCAAGTAAAAGGTCCAGGAAACCAGCAGTGTGAGGCCGGTCAAGAAAAGCATCAACAGACCGTACCGGGCCACTCCGAGCTTCTTCAGCAGGAAATAAAACAGCGGCGCCAGCCAGTAGCACTGGATTATGGCCGTGATAAACCACAAGAGGGTATAGTGGACAACCGGGGCGCCGAGCCAGACCGCCAGGCTCTTCAGGTTTGGCTCGAACAGCCGGTCGTAATCAGGAACAGGGTGTATGAATATCCCTACACAAATAAGCGAAAGCCAGTAAAAGGGATATATGCGGATGGCCCGGTCATAGGCAAACCTGAGCAACACCCTGCCCGAGCCGGTGGCCGCGGCTGCGAAACGGCGCTCAAGAGACTGGTAGAGGCCGTAACCACTGAGGACGAAGAAGATCGAGATGATGGAGATGGCGTATTCGAAGAGCCAGCGTCCGTAAAAATCAGAATCGTAATTGCTGAAGAAATGGGCTAGCAGGACGGCCAGAATCGCGAGACCCTTGAGGAGATTGGTGGTGCCGCGGGTGTCGCGCGATCCGTCCAGACGCATTCCCGTTTATAAGGTGCGGCCTGGGGAATCCGCACAGATTTCAGGAACTGCTGCTTAAACAGCTGTTTCTTTACTTGAATTATTATCATAGTAGCACGCGTTCGCCGATTTGCCTAGATTCGGCAGGCCAGCCCATGCCCGCAGCGGTTGCTACGGTCACAACGACCGGATCAACACAGCTCACGGAAGCACAGGAATACCTGATGACCCTGACCTGAGAGGTCCAATTCAAGCCGCCCGTTGCTCCTCGCCGGAAGGCGCTCCCGCTTCGGGTTCGACTGCCGCCCTCATCTCGGCACGCTTCCTGATCCCAAGGAGCATGGCGCGCTCCATGATGAAATGAGCTGGCTCCGTCAGCACTCTCCACAAGATGAAATTGCTCAACCCCGGGCTCCAGTAAATACGGGTGCGCACTATCAGCCTGGTCATGGATTCGTCCACGGACTGTAGAAAGAAACTCCAGGATACAAATGCGTATTTTCCCGGGAGAGGATCTGATTCATCAAAGGTTTGCAGTGTTTCGAGATCCACGCGGGAAACCAGCACCAGTGACCTTTGAGGATCGGCCCGGCTAACATACATGAGGGGAGCCGTCGGCTGACCCTCCGGCTTGTCCGGCGCCAGGTGGATTACATCCCCGGTCCCGATCCGCTGCAGCTCGGGGATGATCCGGTCGGCGTTCTCGATGTCCGCGCCCATCATCTTCTCCAGCCGGGAGTAGCTGTAAAAGCCTCCCCGGCCCTGCCCCAGTTGCGCCAGCCAAGGCCACACATCGCCGGCAGGCGCGTTAATCGTGATGGCGCGTGTCGACACCAGACGCGGGTGTTCCACCAGCTCGTCGCCGGGCAGCGGTTCGCGGGCCTCCATACCTCTGGCGCCCCATTTCAGATGCCAGGGCCGGATTACGAAATTATAGGCTGCATACGTTGCCGCCAGGCTCATCAGGAACCTTCCGGCTGCTTTCCTCACCAGTTTCGTCTTCATATCGCCTCCTTGTCGTTCCGGGTACTTTCTGCTTCCCTCACGGCAGGAATTAAAACCTGCTTTTTCCCCGCTTATTGCAGCCAAAGCAGCCTGATGCAAAGCATAAGAAAGTTTAATGAACGTTTGGTTTGATTCATCTTGAAAGACGGAGCAGCGTCGTTATAGAATACCCTCAGCGGTACCCCGTCTGTCCGTGTGTTAAAAGTCTGGTAATTGTTCAAGCTGGTGACGCCACGCGGACTGCGCCCAGAATGAGCTTCCGTTTCACGAGATCAGTGCCGGCACTTTGTCTCTAGGACTGAGGGAAGGCATTTAATAGATCGCCTTATCGAGGGCCTCGACCCGGCTTGACAAAGGACCACAGGGAATATTTAATACCCCTGCGGGTAGGCTGGGAAAGGCAATTTACCTCGTTTCTTTGGCCTTGTTTACATAGGGGAGGCCCAAAAGCACACCTTTTAGGGCCGGACCACAGCTCTCTCATCGATTCAAACTGGAGGCAACGTGAAACTTGTACTGCTTGGCGCTCCGGGCGCCGGTAAGGGAACCCAGGCGAAGAAGCTCATCGAAAAATACGACATCCCGCAGATCTCAACCGGCGACCTGCTGCGGGCCGCGGTGGCGGCCCAGTCAGAACTCGGCAAGGAAGCCAAGTCTTACATGGACAAGGGAGAGCTCGTGCCCGACACTGTCGTCCTGGGCATGGTGGAAGAAAGGCTGGGCCAGGATGACTGCCGGGCCGGATATATCCTCGGCGGTTTCCCCCGCAACACCG
>JAJYIN010000213.1 GCA_021790075.1 Actinomycetes bacterium
ACCGGGCCGGCGGCCGGGTAATCGCCGCCCTGCACCTGACCTGCTAAGAATCTATCTCAAGAGGTTATTTCATTTTCTAAATGGAAAAAGGATTGACATTCGAACAGCGGGCTTTGCTCGGGAGGGCCCGGGAGGCCGCCCGCTATGCCCATGCCCCCGCCTCGGGCTTCAAGGTGGGAGCGGCGCTGGTGACCCTTTCCGGGAAGACCTTCACCGGCTGCAACGTCGAGAGTTCCGCCTACAGCGTCAGCATCTGCGCGGAGCGGGTGGCGCTTTACAAGGCCGTCAGTGAGGGGGAGCGCGGTTTCTCCGACCTCTTGATCGTAGCCCAGGACGGCGAGGAGGACTCGCCTCCCTGCGGCGCCTGCCGGCAGGCGCTCCTCGAGTTTTCCCCCGATATGAGGGTAGCTTTCCGTGAAAACGGTGAATTTGTCACCAGGAAGCTGGCCGACCTGCTGCCCGATGCCTTCGGCTGGAAGGAAGGCGAGCATGGCCGTCTTGTCTGAAGGCGGCGGACAGGCCGGCACCGGCCGGGTTGCCTCCTGCCTCAGAGTCGAACGGCTGGAAAGCCTCGATCCGGGAATGCTGCAGGAACTGGCCGCCTGCGGCCGCCAGGCCATGGGGGATGCCGCCCTAGGCGTCTGGCAGTTGCCGGTCATCGCCGCCTGGGGCTTCCTGTTCATGGCGCGCCTGGAAGGGGAGATTGCCGGTTCCGCCCAGGCAATCCGCTGCCGCGAGCCGGGTGACATTTACATGGACATCTTTTACATCAGGGAAGGATACCGCGGCCGCGGCCTGGGTGCGGCTTTCCTCAAGCAGGTGATGGAAGGGTTGGCGGCCGGAGGATTCCGGCGGCTGCTGGTGACCTGCGACCCCGGCAACGTGCCTGCCGTGCGCCTGTTTAGCGCCGCCGGTTTCCGGACGGACGGGGAGCTGGATGCTTTTTACGGGCCCGGCCGTGACCGGCTGCTGCTGGCGGCCCCGCTCGCGGAGGGCGGTTCGTGACCGCGCCGCGGGCAGGGGCGGGACAGGGCGCCGGCGGCCGGTTCCAATCGGGCTTCACCGCCGTCGTCGGCCGGCCCAACGTGGGCAAGTCGACGCTGGTCAACGCCCTGGTGGGCGTCAAGGTGGCAATCGTGGCCGGCACGCCCCAGACGACGCGCAACCGCATCGCGGGGGTGGTCACGGGGGAGGATTACCAACTGGTGCTGCTGGACCTGCCGGGCTTCCAGAAGCCCCGGGACCGGCTCACCGAGAGGATGCAGGCTGCGGTTGACAGCACGCTCGAAGAAGTAGACCTCATCCTGCTGGTGCTGAGCGCCGCCGAAAGCACCGGCGCCGGCGACCGCTTTGTCGCCCGGGCCGCTTTCGCCTCCGGCACGCCGGTCATCATCGCTCTCAACAAGGCCGACCTGGTTGCCCGGGAAGCGCTGCTGCCCATGATCGAGGCCGCCGCCGGCCTGGGCGCCTGTGAGGAGATATTCCCGATCAGCGCTCTCAGGCGGGAAGGCCTGGAGGACCTGAGGGACGCCATGGTTGAGCGGATGCCCGCCGGACCGATGTACTATCCTCCCGGAACCGTGTCCGACCAGCCTGAGAGGATGCTGGCGGGCGAGCTGGTGCGGGAGCAGGCCGTGCGCCTCACCCACGAGGAGCTGCCGCACGCCATCGCCGTGGAAGTGCTCGATCTCCAGCCGCGCCGCGGCCGCGGGATCGTTGACATGCGGGCGGTGATCATCGTGGAGCGGGAATCGCAGAAGGGCATAATCATCGGGAAACAGGGAAAGATGATCAGGGAGATCGGCACGCGCGCCCGCCGCGGCATCGAGGCGCTCCTGGGTTCGCAGGTATTCCTGGAGCTGTCGGTGAAAGTAAGGAAGAAGTGGCGCGATGACGAGCGGATGCTGGAAAAGCTGGGGCTGTGAGGCGCTGTGATATAATGACGCACCCGGTATCAACCAGAACGGGTGCCAAACCAAGACGACCGGAGGCCGCCTGACATG
Organism: Actinomycetes bacterium; assembly: GCA_021790075.1. Taxonomy (GTDB): domain Bacteria; phylum Actinomycetota; class Thermoleophilia; order BMS3ABIN01; family BMS3ABIN01; genus JAJYIN01. Next base: position 2,004 of record JAJYIN010000213.1, read on the forward strand.
GCATTGAGAATTGAAGAGCTGGCGAAGACGATCGACCATACCCTCCTGCGGGCCGACGCTACCCGCACGGATATCGAGAAGATCTGCGAGGAGGCCCGCGAACATCATTTTGCCGCGGTGGTGGTTTTCCCCTGTTACGTGCCGCTGGCCTCCACGCTCCTCAAGGGCCACGACGTCAAGGTCTGCACTGTGGTTTCTTTCCCCTTCGGCGGCGATACCACCATCACCAAGGTGCGGGCGGCGGAGAACGCGGTCGGCGCCGGCGCCGATGAGGTGGAGTTCGTCATCAACATCGGCGCCATGCTGTCGGGTAATTTCAGGCTGGTGCGCGACGAGATCGCCTCGGTCGTGCGCGCCGTGCGCATGAAGAGCGTCAACGTGGGCAAGGGCCTGGTGCTGGTAAAGGTGATCATGGAGACTTCCTACCTGGACAAGAAGCTGAAGAGGCTCGCCTGCCGGATGATCGAGGACGGCGGCGCCGACTTCGTCAAAACGTCAACCGGTTACGGTCCCGAGGGCGCCACTGTGGCGGACGTCGAGCTGCTCCGGGATGAGCTGTCCGAAAACCTGGGCGTCAAGGCGTCGGGAGGCATCCGCACAGCCGAGGACGCCGAGACGATGATCAACGCCGGCGCCGCCCGGCTGGGCACCAGCCACGCTGTTGACATCATGAACGAGTTTTCAGAACATAAGGAATGAGGCCCGTCCGGGCATGATTATTTTTCCGCGGAAACGGGAAAAGGGAGACAACTGCAAACATGCCAGAACGCGGAGTAAGTCATGATCGGACTGGGAACATTATTCAAGAAGAACATCAACGGAACCAATGAGCCTGCCCATCCGCCCCAGGAGCGTTATGTGAACCGGCAGGGCCGGCTGGAAATCAGGCCCCGGCTATACCAGGATATCTGCGGGCTTTGCGGCCGCACCCTGCTGACCGGTGAACAGACCAATCTTTTTACCCATCCGGAAGCAGGGAACTCCATCGTCATCTGTCCCCACTGCCGGGACGAAGCGCGCCAGAACGGCTGGAGCCAGGCGGCCTGACAGCCGGCCGCAGCAGAATACACCCATCGAAATAGGCCCTAAGAATCTATCTCAAAAGGCATCTCCTGCTGCGGCCGGCTGCAAAGGCCATGGGCGGTGTCCTCGGAGGAAAAAGTCCTCGACGTACCTACAGGTACGACTGCGGGCTTTTTCCTCCTGCGTCCTTGCCCCTGGCTTTTTCGCTCGGCCTCGCAACGGACAACCTTT
>JAJYIN010000214.1 GCA_021790075.1 Actinomycetes bacterium
TTCCGTCCAGTATGAGGAAGCCGTGGAGGAGGCCCTCTGCTTTGGCTGGGTGGACAGCACCGTACGCAAACTTGACGAGAAACGGTACCGGCAGCTCTTCACTCCCCGGAAGGCCAAAAGCACCTGGTCGGCCAGTAACAAGAAAAGGGTCGAGAAGCTCATCCACGAGGGCCTGATGACGCCTGCCGGCCTGGCCAAGGTCCGCGCCGCGCAGGAAAACGGCAGCTGGGACCTTCCAGCCATAGCAACAGCAGCCCGCACCCCCGAGTTCGGAACTCTGTTATGATTGGCAGCGTCATGTCAATCGACGCCCAACAACTTTCTGCCCTGACAAAAGGCTGCATAGACCTGCTGCCGGAAGGCGGCCTGGAAGAAAAACTCACGGCCGCGGAAAAGGAAGGGCGTCAGCTGCGCGTCAAGCTGGGGGTCGACCCGACCGCCCCCGACATTCATCTCGGCCACACGGTGGTGCTCACCAAGCTGCGGCAGTTCCAGGACGCCGGGCACCGGGCGGTGCTCATCATTGGCGACTACACTGCCCGCATCGGCGACCCCAGCGGCGTTTCCAAGACCCGGCCGCAGCTCTCGGCGGAGCAGATCGAGGCCAACGCCATCACCTACCAGCAGCAGGCCTGGAAGGTGCTGGACCAGGACCCCAACAAACTCGAGGCGCGGCGCAACAGTGAGTGGCTGGCGCCGATGCGGCTGGAGGACATATTCCGGCTGCTTTCCGCCTCGACGGTGGCCCGAGTCCTCGAGCGAGATGATTTTTCCAACCGTTACAGTGAGGGCCGGCCCATATCGATGCTGGAGTTCCTCTACCCGCTGCTGCAGGGCTACGACTCGGTGGCCATCCAGGCCGACATCGAGCTGGGGGGGACAGACCAGAAATTCAACATGCTGATGGGTAGAGTGGTGCAGGAATTTTACGGCCTGCCGGCCCAGGTCGTGTTGACAAACGAGATCTTGCCCGGCACCGACGGCGTCGCCCGCATGAGCAAATCGGTGGGGAACTACATCGGCGTGGACGAGCCGCCCGACGAGATCTTTGGCAAGGTGATGAGCATCCCGGATAGCGCCATGGTCACCTTCTTCGAGCTTCTCACTTCGCGCACGCAGGAAGAAGTCGCTGCCATCGATTCCGGCATCAAAGACGGCTCTCTGCATCCCCGCGATCAAAAAGCAGCCCTCGCCCGCGAGCTGGTGGCCCGTTTTTATGACGATGCCGCCGCCGCCGCCGCCGAACAGCACTTCAACGAGCTGTTCCGCGACAAGAAGCTTACGGGCGGCGCCGAGCTGGTCGAATGCCTCCTGGAGCTATCAGACAATGAGGACGGCCAGGCCTACCTCCCCAAGTTGCTGCAGCGCTGGTTCGGGCTTTCCCGCAGCGAGGCCCGCCGCCGCATCCAGCAGGGCGGCGTCGCCGTCGCCGACGAAACAGTGACATCGGAGTCAGTTCCCTTTGATGCCCTCGCCGGCGCCACCATCAAGGCCGGCAAGTCGGTGAAATTTCACGGGATAATCAAGATAAGCGGCTGAATTCGCGATTGCTTTAATAATTGCAAATCAGCTGCCGATATGGCATAATGTAAAACGATTACGAATAAAGTAAAGTAAATAAAAGCTGGGCAAATGACTACAGTGAAACTTAGCAGCAAGAACCAGATCGTGATTCCCAGAGAAGCGCGCCGGGCGCTTGGCCTCAGCGCGGGGGACGAGGTTGTCGTCGTGCCTCACAGCGACAAGATAGAACTGTTTCCGCGGCCAAAGAATTACACAAGGGCCACGCATGGCCTGGGCAAGGATGTCTGGAACGGCGTTGACGCGGTCGAATACGTGAAGGGGGAGAGGAAGGCTTGGGAAAGGAAAGCCGGAAGCTAACGGACATTCTGGCCACCCACTCTGCGATTGCCATAGACACGCCGGTTTTCATCTACCATTTTGAGGCTCATCCACATTATCAGGGACTTACTACCGGTATTTTTCAGGCTGTCGAGGAGGGTGGTTGTAAAGCAGTAACATCGACCCTCACCCGGTTGGAGCTTCTGGTCCGGCCTCTTTCGAAAAACCGGCACGATATCGTAAACACCTACAAGTTTTTGCTTGATACCTTTCCTAACCTGGAGCAGATAGCCGTCGACCGGGACATTGCGGATAAGGCAGCGGAATTGCGGGCCGGATCGGGATTGGCGACTCCGGATAGCCTGCGCCTTGCAACCGCTCTTAACGCCGGGGCCACTTTGTTTATCACCAACGACTCCGGGTTCAGCCAGGAATTCGATGAGATGGAAATTTTGCTGCTTGACTCGCTCGTTTGACTCCGGGTTTGAAATGTCATTTTCACTTGATAAAGTGGTTCCTTGGGGGCGCTCGATGGACGAATACGTGGACATGTTCGGGCTGTCGCCTGCTGATCTGAAAAGGGAAATCCTGGGTTGTGCAGACGGACCCGCAAGTTTTAACGCCGGGATGAATATGCGGGGGTTAAGGGTGGTATCAGTCGATCCCATTTACAGCCTCACCACTGCCCAGATTGGCCGCCGCATCGAGGAAACCTTTCCGGTGATGATGGAGCAACTCGAAATGAATCTGGACGCCTACGTCTGGACCGGGATCTCTTCACCAGATGCATTGGCGGAACTGCGCCGGTCATCCATGGAGCAATTCCTGGCTGATTTTCCCAAAGGCAAAGAGGAGGGCAGATATCTTCCCGGCAACTTGGGGTCGCTTCCTTTCGGTGATGGGACGTTCGACCTGGCCCTTTGCTCCCATCTGCTCTTCCTCTATTCCGGGGAGCTGTCCGTGGATTTTCACCGGCAGGCGGTTGCGGAGACGCTCAGGGTCGCTGCAGAGATCAGGATTTTCCCATTGCAGACGCTGGCTGGACAGGAATCACCACATCTGGAGGCAGTTTGCGCGCACATCGCCGAAACTGGTCGTCGGTTCGAGATAAAGGAAGTCGATTATGAGTTCCAGAGGGGAGCGAACCGGATGCTCAGAGCCTGGTGACGCGCCCCAACCCGCCCGCGTTTCAATTCCCGCTGTAAACTGCCGATGAAAAACCCACGGGGCGGAAAGGCTGAGCGCGTAAATTGACGAATATGCCTGCAAATTTAGGTATTTTTATCGCTGGAAGCAGGTTTAGCCTTCAGCGCTGGGGGTATATTCAGAGTCCGGGGGGAAGGTGGGAAAATTACCTTGACTCTACCTGAAGAGGGTTCTATACTACAGGTTCGGGAAGACGAAGAAGGAAGAA
>JAJYIN010000023.1 GCA_021790075.1 Actinomycetes bacterium
CGATGCGGGCCATGTTGGCGCGAATGCGGTCCGGATCGAGGTCGCCGGCGCTCAGGGTCGCGCGTTTCATGGTGATAACCTCCAGGCCGGGACGGGCCCGGCCAAACCGGCGGCGCGTTTCATGGGACCGACCTCCGGGCCAGGCCGGTAGCGCGGGCGATAACGGGGGGATTTCATGGGGCCAACCTCCCGGCCAGCCCGCTACCGCCGATCCAGGCGATTGCCCCGTGGCGGCCGGTGACGCCGTCGCGGCGATAGGAATAGAAATTGTCGTCGCAGGAAGTGCAGAGGCCGAGGGTGTAAATTTTCTCTTCCTGTATGCCGCTCTGACGAAGCGCGGCCTCAGCCGCGAACCTGAGATCCAGATAACCTTCGTCCTCAGACTCGTTCCCGAACCGATCCCGGAACGCTGCCGCCGTTTTCGTGTCAACTTCATAGCAGCAAGGGCCGATCGACGGCCCGATCGCGGCAGTGGCCGTATCGATATCAGCAACACGCTTCATTCCTTCTATCGCGTTTTCAATTACGCCCGCGACCAGACCCTTGCGGCCGGCATGAATGACTGCAATCGCAGGCTCGTCGCCCCCGGCGGTTACGACCACCGGCACGCAGTCGGCAAAATGCAAGAGGAGAGGTGCATTTCTCATTTTCGTAATGAGGGCATCGCACGGATCGAATGGTCCCTCGCCGGCAAACCCGGTCCCCGGCGAGGAACCGCTGCCAATCCTTTCTTGATCATTCAGCACAGCGACCTCAGCTGTGTGGCGCTGAAACGGCGAAGTCAGCCTCTCTGAATTCAGAGCGAACAACTGGCACAACCGGCGGCGATTTTCGGCAACGCTGTCTGGGATATCACCGACATGGAATCCGAGATTGAGTCCATCGTACGGAGACATGCTGACGCCTCCTTTGCGAGTCGTGAAAAAAGCTCGAGTGCCTCGGGCCGCGTAGTTGAACTCCCAGAGAAAGAGGTCAGCCCGTTTAAAAGGATCAAAGGGGCTTGAACTCCACCGGCCGCTGCGCCAGTACCAGGGAACAAATGCTTTTAAGAAATCAGCGTCAAATGCCATCTTAAAAAAGGACAGGCCGCCAAGCGGCCTGTCCCGGATTGCTTACATCGTTTATACGCGGCCTTGGCCCTCGCTAGTCTTTATCCCTCAAGAAAGTCGGTATGTCAAGGACATCCTCGCCCACCTCGAAGTCGGGCACCTCGCGCTGGTCCCGCGATGCGGGTGCGCCCTTGACGGCCTCGCGCGGCTCGCGCGCCATGCGTCCCGGCTGCGGGTGCTTGTCAAAGCCGGTGGCGATGACGGTCACCTTGACCTCGTCCTTGATGCCGTCGTCGATGACGGCGCCGAAGATAATGTTGCAGTTGGCGTCGGCGGCGCTGGAGATGACCTCGGCCGCCTCGTTGACCTCGAAGAGACCCAGGTCCGGCCCGCCGGTGATGTTGAGCAGGATGCCGGTGGCCCCTTCCACGGAAGCTTCCAGGAGCGGTGAGGAAATGGCCGCCTTGGCCGCCTCCGAGGCCCGGTTCTCGCCGCTGGCCACGCCGATTCCCATCAGCGCCGAGCCGGCGTCCTTCATGATCGCCTTCACGTCGGCGAAATCGAGGTTGATAAGTCCCGGAACTGTGATAAGGTCGGTGATTCCCTGCACCCCCTGCCGAAGGACGTCGTCGGCGACCTTGAAGGCATCGATGATGGAAGTGCGTTTCTCGACCACCTGCAGGAGGCGGTCGTTGGGGATGATGATGACGGTGTCGACTTTCTCTCGCAGCGCCCGGATTCCTTCCTCGGCCTGGTCGCTGCGGCGCTTGCCTTCAAACGAGAACGGCCTGGTGACCACGCCCACGGTGAGCGCTCCCAGCTCCTTGGCGATCTCGGCGATTACCGGAGCGGCGCCGGTGCCGGTGCCGCCGCCCTTGCCGGCGGTGACGAAGACCATGTCGGAGCCCTTGAGCGCTTCGCGGATCTCGTCGCGGCTTTCCTCGGCGGCTTCGCGGCCGACTTCTGGATTGGCTCCGGCCCCCAGGCCCTGGGTGATCTTGCCGCCGATGTGCAGCTTCACATCCGCATCGCACATCAGCAGCGCCTGCGCATCGGTGTTGACCGCGATGAACTCAACACCCTTGAGCCCGGCGTCGACCATCCGGTTCACTGCGTTGGTGCCGCCGCCGCCAACCCCCACAACCCGAATTACCGCGAGGTAGCTGCTACCAGGATCTAACATATTGTCAAAACCTCCAGGGTCTAGGTTTTTTTCCGCTGTCCAAACCAACCCTTTACTTTGGCCAGAACCTCTTCCCACAACCCTAAAGTAGCAGTCGAGGGTTCAGGCGGCTGACTTGGCCCCCGCATAAAAATGTGCTCGCTTCCATACAAAAGCAAGCCTACGCCGGTAGCATAAACGGGATTACTGGGGATGTCAACAACTCCCACGGGAGCAGTGGGCAGGCCCTGCCGCGCCGGCAGTTTGGTGACATGTTCCGCCAGTCCGCAGATACCCTCAAGCTGGCTCGACCCCCCGGTGACCACGATCCCTGCAGCGATACTTGAGAGATAACCGCTCTCCCGGGCCTGTTTCATGACGAGCGTGAAAATCTCCGCCACGCGCACCTCGATGATACGGGAAAGGAACTTTCTGGAAAAGGTGACCGTGCGGGCCCCGGGCTGATCCAGCACCGCCGCCGACGCCTTTACCATCTCGATGTCCTCCACCAGGTGGCTCTGGGCGTGACCGTATTTCAGTTTGATCTCTTCGGCGGCGGGCAGCGGCACCTTCAGCCCCACGGAGATGTCACGGGTGATGTGATTCCCGCCTACCGGGAGCACGGCTGAGTGCACCAGCCGGCCGCCGGCGAACATGGCGACGTCGGTAGTGCCGCCACCGATGTCCACCAGCATCACGCCGGACTGCAACTCCTGCTCCTGCAGGCAGGCGCGGCTGGACGCCAGCGGCTCCAGGACGATGTCGTCGACCGCCACACCGGCATCCTCCACCGCCCCCACCAGGTTCTGGATGGAGCTGATGGCGCCGTACACCAGATGGCCCGACATCTCGATACGCCTGGCCCACATGCCCACCGGCCGCCTGATGCCGTCCTGGCCATCCAGGACATATTCCCGGGGCAGCGCGTGGATTAATTTCAAATCTGGCGACACGTCAACTTCCTTCAGTTTCTTCAGGAGCGCCCGGCGCTCGGCCTTGGTGACGCGGCCATCTTCGTTGGGATTGGTGATGGAAACCTTGCGGTTCATCGAAACCACGTGGGAGCCGGCCACCCCGACGCAGGCGGCTTCGATCTCGACGCCGGCCGCTTCCGCCGCCTGCGATACGGAAGCCCCGATGGCCGCGGCGGCGTCCGCCAGGTCAACCACCACCCCCTTGTGCATGCCGCGAGCCGGCGTGTTGCCCAGGCCGGTCACCCGGGCCAGCCGGCCGTCGGCATCGAGCTCTCCGACAAGACAGGCGATCTTGGTGGTGCCCACATCCAGGGCGACGACCGGCGGGTAGAGCGGCAGCCCTTCCCCGGCGCCGGCCCGGACGCCTCCACGCTGGCGGCGCTTACGGGCCGTCCGCCGGATGGTTTCCTTGCCCGGCTGGCGGGTTTCCATGCTGCCTGTGGTTCTACGGGCATCCTTGCCCCCGGTGGGTCTACGGGCATCCGAGCCGCCGGTGGTTCCGGGGACACCGTTGCCGCGGGGCCTGCGGGCATCCTTGCCGGCGGTCCCGGCGGAGCGGGCCTTGCGGTCTTGCCCATTGCCTTTTCGCCCGGCCTCGCGACGGACAACCTTTTGAGACAGATTTCTTTTGGCTGTGTCCATGTACACCTACCTGGTTACCGGCCGGTCCGGCACCGAAACATCGATTGTCAGCTGGCCGCCCTGCCCCACGGAGCGGATCATCAGCTGGCGCAGCACCTCGAACTTGAGGTCATAATCGTCCAGGGTCCCGAAATGCACTTTGACACCGTTGCCGGTCGTGGCGCTGATATCGCCGCCGTCCACGCTGACGCCGGTGAAACCGGCATTGAAACTCACCGGTACGTCCGCCAGGAACTGGACCGCCGCCCGCGCGTCGGGGCAGGAAACCGTCTGCCCCACCTTGGTGGGGCACTGATTCTTCGTTGATATTATAGGATATTTCTGGTCAATTTTGCCCTGGTTTTCCAGCACCCGGCCGTCAGCTGCCAGCAGCAGGCCGGGGCCGCCATCCATCTGGAGGCTGGCCAGCGGGCGGTATTCATGGACGTGGATGATGAGGGTATGGGGATAATCCTTCTCCAGGTCCACGCTTTCCACATAGGGAAACTCCTTGATCATTGCCACGGCATTGTCAAACGAGCGGGAAAGCAGGCTTTGCCCCTTAAGCACGGGGCCGACCCGGTCCAGTATCTGCTCGGTCGGCACGGCCTGGTTGCCGTCGACCTGGATATCCTCGATAGCCAGGACGCTCGACTGGGTCAGCCAGAAGAGGACGCCGCCAATGATCCCGGCCAGCAGCAGGACGAGGAAGCCCCGCCACAGCCAGGAACCGGTTCTGATCGGGAATCTCATTTCAGCGGTTCCAGTCCGATATCGCCCAGGAACCTCACTTCCGGCTCCAGTTCCACGCCAAAGCTCTTGTAAACCCGGCGCCGGCAGCTGTTCATAAGTCCGAGCACGTCGGCGGCGCGGGCCTGGCGCTTGTTGACGATGAAGTTGGCGTGCAACCGGGAGACCTCGGCGCCGCCCTGGGCCAACCCCTTGCAGCCGGCGCGGTCCAGGAGCTCACCGGCGCTGGCGTTTCCGGGGGGGTTCTTAAAGACGCTGCCACAGGTGCGTCCGCGTGGCTGGCCGGCCTCCCGGCGGGCACGGAAGTCCCGGACGGCCGCCTGGATGCCGGCGGCGTCCCCGGGCTTGAGGGCCAGGATGGCCCGGGACACAACCGTCCCCGGCGGCAGGTTGCCGCTGCGGTAGCCGAAATCCAGCTCCTCCCTTTCCAGCCGGAAACAGTTTTCCTCGCCGCAGATCTCCACCTGCAGAACCAGTTCGCCAATGGCGGCGCCGAAGGCGCCGGCGTTAATGGCGATGGTGCCCCCGATGGTCCCGGGAATGCCGGCCAGCGGCTCCAGACCGGACAGGCCCCGCTCAGCTGCCAGCCGGGCGGCGCGGGGCAGCAGCAGCCCGCCGCCCGCGTGCAGCTCATTGCCGTGAAAATCATAGCCGTCCAGCTCGCCGGCAAGCGTGATCGCCAGACCCCGCCATCCCTGATCGGAAACCAGCAGGTTTGAGCCCTGGCCCAGAACGATCCAGGGCAGGTGATGCCGGACGGCTGTCTGCAGGATTGCCTGTAGCCGCCCGGTGCTGACTGCCTCTACCAGGAAGTCAACGGGGCCGCCGCAGCCGATGGTGGTATGCCCCTCCATGGCCGCCTCCTCGAGCACCGGCCGGCCGGCCGCGGCTGCCAGCTCATTGGCGGCCGTATCTTCAGACAAGGCTCGCCTGCCTCTGGAGGGCCGCCAGAAGATCTTCGCCAACCTTGAAGATATCACCGGCTCCGAGCGTCATCACCAGGTCGCCGGGGCGCACCTCCTTGAGCAGAAGCGGTACGATGTCACGGGTCCTGGGGATGTAGGCCACACTGGCCCGGGGCTCCCATTTCAGCGCTGAGTCAACCACGAGCTTGCCGCTGATGCCTGGCTCGGGCTCTTCCCGGGCGCCATAAACATCGGTGACCACCGCCAGATCGCACAGATTGAGCACCCTGCCAAAGTCGTCATGGAGGTAGCGGGTGCGGGAGTAGAGATGGGGCTGGAAGGTGCCGATAATCCGCTGCCAGCCGGCAGCACGGGCGGCCTCCAGGGTGGCCTTGATCTCGGTCGGGTGGTGGGCGTAGTCGTCGACGATGGTGACGCCGGCGGCCTCGCCCTTGATCTGGAACCGGCGGGCCGCGCCCGTGAAGCGCGCCAGCGCCGGCGCCGCCTCCGCGGCGGGAATGCCCACCAGGCCGAGCACCGCCAGGGATGCCAGGGAGTTGAGAACATTGTGGACGCCGCGCACCGAGAGGGTGACTTCAGTGGACCCTTCCGGCCCGGCCATGGCAAACGCCGTCCCTTCCCGGCTGACATCGATCTCCGCAGCCCGGTAATCCGCCGTGTCTTCGAGGCCGTAAGTGATCACCCGGGCTCCGGTAGCCGTGGCGATCTCTTTCAGCAGGGGAGTGTCCCAGATGACGAGGGCGCCGCCGGCCGGCAGCCCCGCCACGAAATTTTTAAACACCTCGACCACCTGGTCGATGGACGCATAATGCGAATGGTGATCGAGTTCCACATTTGTGATAATAGCAATCTCCGGCTGCAGGTAAAGCAGGGAGCCGTCGCTTTCGTCGGCCTCGGCCACCAGCCATTCACCCTGACCGGCGCGGGCATTGCTGCCCACGTCGTTGAGCTCGCCGCCGACCACATAGGAAGGCTCCAGTCCCAGAGTCTCCATGGCGTGGGCGATCATGGAAGTAGTGGTGGTCTTGCCATGGGTGCCGGCGACAGCGATGCCCCGTTTCATGTCCATCAGCATCGCCAGCATCTGGGCCCTCTGGTAGACCGGAAAGCCGCGCTCGACCGCGGCCTTGAGCTCGGGATTGTGCGACGGGATCGCCCCGGACACCACCACGGCGTCGGGCCGGGCCAGGTTGGCCGGATCGTGGCCGAACACAACCGGGATGCCGCACTGCCCCAGAATGCGGGTATAGCGGGAACGTTTCAGGTCGGACCCGGTGACCTCATAGCCGAGGTTGTGGAAGACCTGGGCGATGCCGCTCATGCCGGCCCCGCCGATGCCGATGAAATGAAGTTTTTCCAGGGAGGTCATTTACGTGATTTCCCAGCCAGCCCGAATATCTCCGCCGCGACTTTTCCGGCCCCATCGCGCTCACCCAGGGCGGCGCCGGCCCGCGCCATGGCTGCCAGCCGCTTGCGGTCGCCGAGCAGGGACGTCACCCGGTCCCGGAAAAGCGTCCCGGAAAGCTCCTCGTCCCTGACCACCTCGGCCGCGCCGGCGGCTGCCATCCACTCGGCGTTCTGGCGCTGGTGGTCGGCGGTGGCGTACGGATAAGGGACCAGCAGCGCCGGCTTGCCCAGCGCCGCCACCTCCAGGACGGAAGCCCCGGAGCGGCCCACCACCAGGTCGGCTGCCGCCATCGCCAGGGGCAGATCGTTCGTATAGTCTAGCAGATGATAATTCTCCAGGTCGGCGCCCTGCTCCCGCAGCTTCCGCTTCAGCATCCCGAAATCACGGCGGCCGCTCACATGCACCAGCTGCAGGGAAAGCGGGCCGCGGCCGAAAGCCTCGGCGCAGGCCAGATTGAGCGAACGCGCCCCCAGGCTGCCGCCGCTGACCAGCACCACCGGCGCCTCATCTCTGAGGCCGAAGGCGCGGCGGCCCGCCTCCGGCGTGGCTTCCAGCAGGTTCTTCCCCAGGGGGCGGCCGGTAAGGACATACTTGCCGCTCTCCCGTCCGGGGATGGAGAAACTAAGGCATACCCGGCCGGCGAACGGCGCCAGGAAGCGGTTGGCCAGCCCCATGTGGGAATCCAGTTCCATGATGACCACCCGCCGGCGCATTAGCGCCGCCATGAAGGCCGGCATGGCGCTGACATAACCGCCGCCGCCCACGACCACATCCGGCTGCCGGCGGCCGATGATCCTCAGGCAATCGAGGCTGCCTTTGAAAAGCGACCAGATGAAAAGGAAGATGCGGGCGGAAAACCTGCGTTCCAGTCCGCGCAGATCGGCCAGATCGAGCTCGTAACCGGCGCCGGGCACCAGTTCTTTCTCCAGCCCCCGTCTCGTTCCAATGAAGGAAACCCGCGCGCCCCTATCCGTGAGCGCGCCGGCGAGCGCCAGCGCGGGCACCAGATGACCTGCCGTCCCGCCGGCCGCGATTACCACCTTCAATTGCCCTGAATTTTCTTTGTTCTTGAGCGGCAATTCTACTCCGGGGATTGATGGCTATGTTCAACAGGATGCCGACACTGGCCAGTACCATGATCAGGCTGCTGCCGCCGTAACTGATGATGGGAAGCGGCACGCCCGTGAGCGGCATCATGCCCATGACGGCGCAGAAATTGATCGCCGCCTGGCCCACCATCAGCGAGGTGATGCCGGCCGCCACGAACTTCCCGAACGGCTCCCGGGTCTTGAGGGCTACCCGGAATCCGAAATAGGCAAAGGCCAGGTATAGCGCGATGACCGCCAGCACCCCGATGAGGCCCAGCTCCTCGCCGATGATGGAGAGGATCATGTCCGTATGGTTTTCCGGCAGCCAATCGTACTTCTGGATGCTGTTTCCCAGACCGACCCCGAAAAGCCCTCCCGACCCCAGCGCCACCATCGACTGGATGACCTGGTAACCGGAACCCTGGGCGTCCTTCCATGGATCAAGGAAGGCGGTGACGCGGGCCGCCTGGTGCGGGGAGACAATGATCGAGCCCGCCGCCACCAGGCCCGCGGCCAGCGCCGGCATGACCAGCTGGCGCAGCAGCACCCCGCCGATGAGGAGCATGCCCGCAATCGTGACCACGATGGTGATTGCGGTGCCCATGTCCGGCTCGACCAGCACCAGCAGACATACCAGCATCGGCAAACCCAGCACCGGCAGCGCCAGCTTCTTGACACTGGTGAGCAGCCGCGGCCGGGCCTGCATCAATGCGGCCACATAGAGGATGACCGCCAGCTTGGCCAGCTCTGACGGCTGGAAGCTGAGCAGCCCGAAACCGATCCAGCGGCGGGCGCCCTTGGCGGCCACTCCCACGCCGGGGAGAAATACGACCAGCAGGAGACCCAGGGAAGCCACCATCAGCGCCGGGGCGAACTTTTTCAGCCGGGTGTAATCGAAGCGGGCCATGACAAACATGAGCACCAGCCCCGCCGCGGCAAAGAGGAGCTCCCGCTTCAGGTAAAAATAACTGTCCCCGCTCTCTCCCAGATAGGAACTGGCCCAGCTGGCGCTGAAGACCATCACCACCCCCACAGCCAGCAGGATCATCGTCAGGATCGCCAGGGCGGCGTATTCGGACGTGCCGGCGAACCGCCCGATCCGCCGGCCGGCCTTGCGCTTCCCTGTCTTGCTATTCCTTTTTCCTTTCAATCCTCTCCTCGCGCCTTTCAAAGAGCCCGGCATCGCCGGCTGCTCCGCGGGATTCGCGGCATTTCTCCCGGAACCCTTTCTAGCCCTCATCCCGCGTCATGCCGCTTACCAGGGAGATGAAATGCTCTCCCCGCTCTTCGTAATTCTCGTACTGGTCGAAACTGGCGCAGGCCGGAGCCAGTAGCACCACGTCACCCGGATGGGCGTTGCTCCGGGCCATCCGCACCGCTTCTTCCAGGCGGCCCGCCATCACATAGCCGGCGCCCGCGGCTTCCATGCTGGAGGCTATCTGGCCGGACGCCTCGCCGATCAGGAGGACCTCCCTGACCTTGCCTGCTGCCGCCGCCCGCGCCAGCGGATCAAAGGAGCATCCCTTGAGGCTGCCGCCCAGGATCAGGTGGACACCGCCATCAAAGGCAGTGAGCGCCTTGAGCGCCGCATCGACATTGGTCGCCTTGGAGTCGTTGACGTAAGTGACCCCGTCAATCACCGCCACCTCCTGCAACCGGTGGCGCACCCCGGGAAATCCTGTCAGTCCGGCGGCGACTTCCTGCGGCGACAGTCCCAGCGCCAGGCATACCGCCGTGGCCGCCAGGGAGTTCTCCAGGTTGTGCTCACCCTTGAGGCCCGCCTCGGCCCAGGCGACGACTTCCTGTGAATCTTCGCCGGTCCCGGCGGCTTTCCTGCCATCTTTTCCGCTATTCTCAATTGATACTCCAGACTTTTCCAGCAGTCTATTCCTAAGGTTTAGGGTTAGTCTTACCAGACCGGCTGTATCTGCACGTATGAATCCTTCCTGGAAATAGACATATGGCGCCACCTCCGGCGCCTCGCTATCGCTCCCCTCACCGTCGCTGCCCCCTCTGCCGCTGCCGGCGCTGCCCTCACCCGCAATGGCGTTGCCCTTATCGGCGCTGCTCTCAATGGCCTTTTTGGTATCCTCGGCGCTGCTTTCCCCGGCGCCACCGCTCATCTGCCTGTGGCTGAACCATACGCGGCGGGCGCCGTCGGCGATCACAGCCACGGCCACGGCCGGATCGTCCAGGTTAAGAACCGCCAGGTCATCCATCCACTGGTTGCGGAAAATGCCAAGCTTGGCGGAGTAATAATGGGCCTGTGAGGAATGGCGGTCCAGGTGGTCATCACTCAGATTGAGAAGCACGGCGATATCGGGCCTGAACTCGACGCTGTCCTCCAGCTGGAAACTGGAGAGCTCCACTACCAGGATGTCCTCGCCACCGGCCACCCCCACCAGGGTGGAAAGAGCCGTGCCCACGTTGCCCGCCACCCGGCTCGGCCGTCCGGCGTTTCTGAGGATATGGCCGATCAGCTCGGCGGTGGTGGTCTTGCCGTTGGTGCCGGTGACGCCCACGAGGACGTTGTCCAGGAAGCGCGAGGCGAATTCGACCTCTCCCCAGACGGGGATGCCCCGCGCCCGGGCTTCCTGGATGAGTGGGATCTCCCCGGGCACGCCCGGACTCTTGACTACCAGGCCGCAGCCGTCCAGGAGGGCGGCGTCATCCCGTCCCAGCGCCACCTCGATGCCCGCCTGTGCGAGCTCGGCCTGCTCGGCGGCAGTGAGGGCTGCGGCGTCCTGGTCGGAAACCGTCACCCCCACCTGAGGCAGCACCCGCCGCGCCGCGCCGGCGCAAGCCTGGCCCGAGCGGGCCGCGCCGATGATCAGCAGGCGGCCGATCTCACCAAGTTCGGAAACACCCCTCATTTGCCACCGTCACTTTCCTGTAGACAGGTAGAAAAGGGTAAAGCCGGTAGAGGCGAAGATGGCGGCCACGATCCAGAACCGCATGATGATCTTCGTCTCCGACCAGGCCATCAGCTCGAAATGGTGATGGATTGGCGTCATCAGGAAAACCCGCTTCCCGGTCGTCTTGAAACTGATCACCTGGATGACGACGGAAACAGCCTCGGCCACGAAGATGGCCCCGATGATGAGCAGCAGTATTTCCGTCTGGGTCAGCACGGCCATGGCGGCGATGGCCCCGCCCAGCGCCAGCGACCCTGTATCCCCCATGAATATCTCCGCCGGGAACGAGTTAAACCACAGGAAGCCGACGCAGGCGCCACCGATGCAGGCGGCCAGGATGCCCAGGTCGGCCTGGTGCGTCAGAAACGCGATGGTCATGTAAGCGAGGGCGGTAATCGCCACCGACCCGGCCGCCAGGCCGTCCAGTCCGTCGGTGAGGTTGACCGCGTTGGAGAAGCCTGCCAGCCACAGAAAGATGATGAAATAGTAGGCGATGCCGACGTTGAGCACCAGGTCGGACATGGGGATGTGCAGCGTCTCACTAAGGCCGCCGTAACGCACCGCGATCAGGCCGACGATGACCGCGATCCCCAGCTGCAGCCCCAGCTTGCCGCGGGCACGCAGCCCCAGGGAGCGCTTCATCTTGATCTTGGCGACGTCGTCGGCAAAGCCGATGGCGCCGCATCCGATGATGGTTAGCACCACCAGCAGGCTCCTGACGCTCCACTCGCTGAGGATGAGGAACGGCACCAGGATGCCGATGATGATCAGCAGCCCGCCGAGCGTGGGGATGCCCGACTTGGTCTTCAGGTGCTCGGACGGCCCCTCCTCACGCACCTGCTGGCCAAACTCGTTTTTTTTGACATAGTGGATGAATTTAGGGCCTAGAAAGAGGGTAATCAGCATCGATGCGAGCCCGGCGGCCAGTAGCTGGAACATTTTCTAGAGGTTCTCAGCCAGGAAATCCGGGCCGGAAACCGCGGCGGCGCCGCCGGACGTGCCCGCCGCCCCGGCCATCAGCGCCTCGCTGAGCTGCTCCAGCTTCATGAACCGGGAAGCCTTGACCAGCACCACGTCATCCTGCTGGATCAATGACGGGATCGCCGCCAGCGCCGCCTGCCTGTCGGTGAAGTGATGGTATTCGCGGCCGTTTCCGGCTTTGCGGGCGCCTTCCACGTAGCCGGCGGCCAGCTCGCCTACGGCTATCAGGCAGTCGACGTTAAGGCCGGAAACGGCGCTGCCGACCTCGAGATGCCAGTCCGGAGAATCCGGCCCCAGCTCGCCCATGTCGCCTAGAACCGCCACCGTCCGGCGGCCCCGGCCCACGGCCTTCAGATATTCAAGTGACGAACGCATGGAGAGCGGATTGGCGTTGTAACAGTCATTGAGCAGGGTGCCGCCACCCGGAAGAGCGACCAGCTCGCCCCGCATGGCCGGCAGGTTGAGCCGTCCGGCTACCTCTACCACTGGCGCCAGCGGCAGGCCCACGAACTGGTAAGCTGCGATGGCCGCCATGGCGTTGAGCAGGTGATGGCGGGCAGCAAAATTAAAACAGATGTCAACTTCCTCACCCAGGCAGGAGAGCGTGCAGGACAGGCGGCCGTCCTCGAGCCGCTCGTGGTCCACGGTGTGCACATCGGCGGCCGGGTCGAAGCCAAAGGTGATTACCAGCGCCTCCAGGCCGGAGACGTACGGCTCCAGCAACTGCTCTCCATACGGCGCCACCAGGGCGCCGCTGGCGGGCAGGCGCTGGGCGATTTGGGACTTGCCCCGGGCGATGTTCTCGAGGCTGCCGGAATATTCCAGGTGCGCCGGCCCGATGTTGGTGATGATGGCGATCTGGGGAGCGGCGATCTGGCACAGCTCACTGATCTCCCCGGGCGCCTGCATCCCCATCTCCACTACCGCCACTTCGGTTTCCGGAGTGATGGCCAGCAGGGTGAGCGGCACGCCGACCTCATTGTTGAAACTGGCCCGGCTGGCTACTGCCGGCAGCTGCTTCTCGAGCAGGCTGAAGAGGATATCCTTGGTGGAGGTCTTGCCGGTGCTGCCGGTAATGGCAATTACCGCAGCCTCGCTGCGGGAAGCCACCAGGGAGGCGATCTGCTTGAGGGCCTGCCCGGCATCGGCTACCGAAATGACAACAGTGTCCGGGTCCTGACTGCCGCCCGGCTGAAAACCGGCGGCCAGACGGCGGGCGGCTCCCGCTTCGGCCACTACGCCCATGGCCCCCTTGGCCAGGGCATCGGGCGCGAAATCACCGCCGTCGAAGTTCTCTCCCCTGAGGGCAACGAACAGGCTGCTCTCCAGATTGACCCTCGTGTCAGTAGACACGGAAGTCACCGGCGCCAATTGCGGGCCGGTGAGCAGCTCTCCCGCGCAGGCCCCACAAATCTCTTGTGCGGTTATGGTTATCACTTCATTGGCTGTTTTTAAGCTGGAAACGGACATCCGCTCCTGACTGTCATCTCATCCATGAAAAGACGACCGGTACCCGCATACGGGAGTGGCCGATGTTCTCATTCCTTTTTCCCCTGAAAGCCCTAACGCACACTTTTCGCCGGCCCCGGGAATCCGGGTCACCGTCGAGCCCAGGGACGTGGCCGGAATCCGCGCCTGGCGATCTATGGACACCGACCAGGAAAAGGACGTCCGGGGACATGCTCTTGAAATATGGGGATGGTAGACTGCGGTGGCCAGCAGGCCGTCGAGAAGGGTGAAGTAATAAGCCGCCTTCATCGGAACGTTATTCTACACGATAGAGGCCAAAATGACATCCCCGCCGGGCTGCCTGCGGCCGGCGCTGCCGCGCCGGCCCCTCGGGAGCGTTCCCCGCCCGGTTTCCGGCCGCCGCTTCTCATGGTGCAATTCTCATCTTTTGCAGGGAAAATTCCATGATTTTCTGGAAAGCCGGCGCCGCCACCGTGGCGCCGCCGCCGAACGGATGAGGCTCATCCACCATCACCATTACCAGCAGTTGCGGTTCGGCCGCCGGCGCGTAGCCCACGAAAGAGCCGATGTAGTTCGTGTTCGAATACTTGCCGTCCGCGTCTATCTTCTGGGCGGTGCCGGTCTTGCCGGCCACATGATAGCCGTCTACCTTCGCCAGCGGGGCGCCGCCGTCTTCCACCACCTGGGTGAAATAAGTATCCAGCTGCTGCGCCGTCGCCTCGCTGATGACGCGGTGCCCCGGGTTGACCGGAGCGTCCTGGTCGCCGACGCGCCTGACCAGGTGAGGCTGCACGGTGACGCCGCCGTTGGCAACGGTTGCGTAAGCGGTGGCCATCTGCAGGGCCGTGACCGTGACCCCCTGCCCGATGGGAACGTTGCCGATGGTGGAGCCGGACCACTGGCCGGGCGGATCCATGAACCCTGACGCTTCGCCCGGGAAGTCAACCCCGGTGGGCGCGCGGAAACCAAAGCGGCCGATCCAGTCATAAAGCTTGTCCTTGCCCAGGCGCATGCCCACCGTCACGGCGCCGACGTTGCTGGAATGGATCAGAATCTTGCTCAGATCCCAGTCAACCGGACCGCGGTCTTCGGCATCCTGGATGGTGCGGCCGCCCAGCTCCAGGGTCGGCGGCAGGTAAAACGTCTGCCCGGGCTTGACCACGCCCTCCTCGAGGCCGGCGGCCGCCATTACCACCTTGAACACGGAGCCGGGCTCGTAAGTGTCCACCACCGTGTGGTTGCGCCGCTGGGCGTCAGTGAGATCGCCGAACTGGTTGGCATTCTCGGTGGGTACGTTGGCCATGGCGTAGATCTCGCCGGTGCGGGGGTTCATCACCACCGCTTCGGCTCCCTTGGCCGACCATTTCTTCACTGTGTCGGTAAGGACCTGCTCCGCCTCGTACTGGATCGACTGGTCGATCGTCAGCCAGACATCCTTCCCCCTCACCCCTTCATCCAGGCTGATCGTCTCGATCTGGCTGCCGTCGGCGGCGGTGACCACCCGCTGCCGTCCAGGGGTGCCGGCCAGAACGGAGTCCTCCTGAAGTTCGATGCCGGCGAGGCCGGTGTTATCGGTGCCGGCATAGCCCAGCACCTGGGCCGCCAGCTGATTCTGGGGATAGACGCGCTTCTCCTCGGCCTTCACCTCGATGCCGTCGAGATGCTGCTGCTGGGCCAGTTGCGCCACCGCATCACCCGTGGCAGGGTCGATCTTGCGGGCCAGGTAGACGAAACCGGAACCTGGGTCGCCGGTGAGTTTCTGCAGCAAGGAACCGGGATCACATTTGAGGACGGGCGCCAGCAGGCCGGCTACCTTCCCGGGGTCGGTGATCAGGTTGGGATTGGCGATCACCGTCTTGGCTTCCACGCCGACAGCCAGCTCGTTGCCATCGCGGTCGAAGATGGTCCCACGATGCGCAGGAGTGTCAACCTCCTGGACGTGGTTCATGTCAACCCGCTGCGAGAGCTCCTGGGCGTTGACCGTGGCCAGAAAGGCCGACCGCAGGGCCACGGCGCCAAAGATTAGTACGAATACGAGTAAGATCCAGCGGATGCGCTTGTTCGGATCTGCCAGCAATGGCACCTAGGGGGCGGCCATCTTCTGGTTGCCGGCGGATTCAGGCAGTTCTGCGTACTGCGGGCCGTTCGGCGGATTAATGTAGACATACTGGAGCTTGCCGGCGGGCACCATGCCGAGCGGGCCGGTGGCTATCTGCTCGATGCGCTCCGGCGAGCTCAGGGCGGCGACGTCGCTGGAAAGCTGGTCGTTCTGAACCCGGAGGGTGTTCTTTTCCCGGATGAGGTCGTTGAACTCCATGTTCTTGTACATGAGGCCGATCCTGAGGGTGACCAGCCCCATCAGCAGCAGCGCGATGACGCCCAGCCAGATGCCCACATGCACGGTCCCCTGCGCAGGCACGGAAATCCAGCGGCGGCGTTCCTCATTTGCTTTGCGCGCCGGCCGCAGGTTCCGCTCGAACTTGCGCGTTATCTCGGCAAAACCCCAGTCCTGTTGTGCTGCTCCGGCCATCGGCTGCTCCCGTTTTCTAGCCCAGCTTCTCCGCCACGCGCAGCTTGGCCGACTGCGCCCGCGGGTTTTCGGCTATCTCCTCCTCCGACGGCGTCACCGGCCGCCGGGTAAGGATGCGAATCTCCGCCTTTGCCCCGCAAACACACTGGGGCAGGTCCGGAGGGCATTTGCACTTGCCGACCTTGCCGGCAAAGAATTGCTTGACGATGCGGTCCTCCAGGGAATGGAAGCTGATGACGCCCAGCCTGCCCCCGGGGGCCAGCAGGCCCAGCGCGCTCTCGAGCCCGCGGCGCAGTGATTC